>JAHEMV010000019.1:0-9102 GCA_024643455.1 Cytophagales bacterium | reverse complement strand
ATGAAATATACGGTCATTGACATACTTTCTGCATTTTTGCAACAAAATTTCTTTGATTTGGCTCTTCTCCATAGTATTTATACGCTCATATGTAAAATAACTATTTTACTCAATGAATGAAATGTTGGTTGATTAATTATTTATAAATACTTTTTAAAGCGTGAAAAGAAAGAATATTTCTATTCATTCAAGGTATTTTTCTCAATTCTTAGGTAGATTTATTCTTTAATAAACATGTTGATTAATAAAAACTAATAGCAATTCTAATTGATACTCTGTATATTTTGAAATTGAAGATGAAAACCTTTTGGCACCGAAAAACAAAATTAATCTCCTTATTATTATTTATATTAGTCAAAACATTTGGAAATGAATGCTAAAATTATATAACTTGTAGTCAGTTTGACTAGAAGGGAATTGCTTTGAATTCTTAAATAAAAGAACTGACACCCAAATAAAATTATGAAATTGAATTACCCAGCACCATTTATCCAAGGAAATTTTTATTTGTGGAGGTTTAGTATATCTTTAATTTTTAGAGGATAAGTTCTTTTTTAACGCTTTTTTCTGGTTGTGAAGTTGGCAGACTAAAATAGATTTTTAATGATTGCTGATTTGTTTTTTACTTAATACAAAATACTAAAGACAATTAGGTCTGGACCCTGGTCTCAACCTAAGTTTATTTAACTATTGTTTAACCTAAATTAATTAATTATGCGTAATTCTACTTTGTGGAGAGGCGGCAAATTGGCGCTTCTTCTCTTTGGTTTGGCGTTTAGCCTAGCCTACGCTCAGGAAAGGACAATCACCGGAAAGGTGACGTCTGCAGAAGAAGGTGCCCTTCCTGGTGTTAACATTATCCTTCAAGGTACAGCACAAGGTACCGTGAGTGATGTAGAGGGTAATTACAGTATTGTAATTCCCGGACCGGAAGCAGTTCTGGTTTTTTCTTCAATTGGTTACACCACTGAGGCTGTAACTGTTGGAAATCAATCTGTTGTGAGTATCGTACTTGTGGCAGATGTTACTTCTCTGAAAGAGATCGTCGTAACAGGTTACACGTCTCAGAGAAAGGCGGACATAACTGGAGCCGTTGCTGTGGTTGATACCAAAGCGATGAATGCAATTACTTCTTCAAGTTTCGTACAGAAACTGGAAGGTAGAGCTGCTGGTGTTACAGTCAACGCTGGTGGACAACCTGGTGGCAGAAACACGGTACGTATTCGTGGTATCAGCTCCTTTACCAACAACGATCCTTTGTATATCGTTGACGGTGTTCCTTTGGAAGATGCCTATAACAACTGGTTGAACCCAAATGACATTGAGTCTATTCAGGTATTGAAAGACCCATCTACCGCTTCGATCTACGGTGCACGTGCCAATAATGGTGTTATCATCGTAACTACGAAAAAAGGTGTTAAAGGAAAAGCAAAATTGTCTGTGGATGTAAATCTAGGTATGCAGACTCCTGTTAGTGGCATGGACAAAATGCTCATTCAGGATCCTTTGGACTATCATTCAATCATTAAGCAGAGTTTTGATAATGCAGGTTTGGCCACTCCTACCAACATTTATGGTGACCCAAATAATCCTAGCATACCAAAATACCTTTGGCCAAATGATGGTACCAATCAAACTAATTCAGTTGATGAAAGCACCTATTCCTGGCCAAACAATTTGATCATGCCTTCATCACAGGGAACCGATTGGTGGGATGAAGCTTTTGATCCTTCTTTAGTACAGGACTATAACATTGGAATGTCAGGTGGTTCAGATAATTCTGTTTACAACATTTCTATGCAATATTTCGATCAGGATGGAACATTGAAATACAACTGGTTGAAAAGACTTTCACTTAGAGCAAACACCGAATTCAAATTTGGTAAATTCTCTATTGGTGAAAATATTGCCATCTCAAGAGAGCAAAATGTTGGTGGTATTGGAAACCAGGATGAACAATCTATAATTGGACAGATCATTAAGATGCAACCTATAATTCCGGTATATGATATTGATGGATATTTTGCAGGTGCAAAGGCCGTTACATTGGGTAATGGAAGTAACCCGGTTGGTCAGGCATGGAAACGAAGGGAAAATATTAATACCTATAACAGGGCCGTAGGTAACATTTTTGCGGCAGTGGATATTGTTGATGGTTTAAAATTCAGATCAAGCTTTGGATTTGACATGAGCAATAGCCTTTACAAAGGATTTAATTTTCCTACTCCGGAAAACTCTGAACCAACTATGGTATATAGTATGAATGAAAACTATGGTACCGGAACCAACTGGACCTGGACAAACACCCTGACCTATGACAAGACCTTTGCAGAAAAGCATAATATAAATCTTTTGGCAGGGTATGAATCTATCGATAATAAAGGCAATAGCTTGAATGCATCGATGGCCGGATATGTAAGTACAGATCCAAGCGCATGGTATATTCAGGATGCATTAGGAACTCCTTCTACCAAAAGCGTAAACAGCTATGGAAACATCTGGGCACTGACATCAGTTTTTGGAAAGATCGACTACAACTTTGCCAATAAGTATTATATCAGTGGTACTGTACGTAGAGATGGTTCTTCAAAATTCGGTGAAAACAACCGTTATGGTGTATTCCCTGCTTTCAGTGCTGGATGGAGAATTTCTGATGAAAGCTTCATGCAAGGCCTGACCTGGCTTGATGACTTAAAAATCCGTGGTGGATGGGGTAAAACAGGAAATCAAAATATACCTGCTGGTAGAACAGCAAACCAATTTGGTGGAAGTACTACCGATACATTTTATGACATCAATGGTGCAAACACTGCCACTGTTACTGGATATAGACTGACAGCTCTGGGAAATGCTGATTTGAAATGGGAGTCAAACGTTTCTCAGAATATTGGATTTGACCTGGCATTATTTGATAACAGATTATCCGTTGTGTTTGATATTTATGAACGTAATGTGGATGACTTGTTAACCGCTCCTTCTTTACCAGCAACTGCAGGTCGAGCTAATCCTCCTATCGTAAACATAGGAAAAATGAAAAATACAGGGTATGATTTCTCAGTCGGATATCGTAGCGCAGGTACAGGAGATTTCAACTGGAATATTGACATGAATGCTGGTCATTACAAAAATGAAATCGTTCAGATTGATGGAGTTCAGGACTTTTTCTATGGACCTGTTGGAGGTCGTGGAGGTACGACTGTAATCAATCAACTGTATAATCCAATCGGAACATTTTTTGGATACAAAACAGATGGTATTTTCCAGACTCAGGCTGAAGTTGATGCACATGTACAACAGGACGGTAAGGCAGTTGGAAGATTCAAATTTGTCGATGTCAATGGTGATGGTATCGTAAATGCTTCTGATAGAACTATCATTGGTAGCTACCACCCTGATTTTACTGCCGGTCTTAATTTCGGAGCCAACTATAAGAATTGGGATTTTAGTGCCTTTTTCTTTGGATCATTCGGAAATGAAATCTTTGATATCACAAAAGAATTTACCGTATTCAGGTTGTTCAATACCAATGTAAGACAAGATCGATTGACTGATTCATGGACACCATCTAATACAGGCGCGAAATATCCAAAGTTAGATCAGAATGACCAATTCAGTAGCCAGTTTAGTGATTTTTATGTAGAAGATGCGTCGTATGTACGATTAAAGAACCTTCAGATTGGATACACTGTTCCAAAGATGGGTTGGTTCAATACGATGAGAGTTTTTGTATCGGGACAAAACCTGTTTACAATTTCTGATTATAGCGGATATGATCCTGCATTACCATCAATCTCAGGTGATAATTCAACTGGTAATAACTCGGATCAGGCTCAAGGTATTGACAGAGGTACTTATCCTGCCAATAAAATTTATACGATAGGAATAAATGCTTCATTTTAATTATAAAAGAATTAGAAGATGAAAAATAAAATTAAAATATTAGGTATAGTAGCCTTAGTAGCAGGTACGCTGTTTGCCTGCAAGGATACCTTTCTGGATAAGCCTGCACAGGGTAATCTGGATGCAAATACACTGGCCAATAAGACCGGTGTTGAAGGTTCGTTGATCGCAGCCTATTCCATGTTGGATGGTTGGGGAAATTACGGTGGCTGGGGTGGTGCCTCCAGTAACTGGATATTTGGTAGTGTAGCGTCTGATGATGCATACAAAGGCTCGGAGCCTGGTGACCAGCAAGCTGCATCAGATGTAGAATTTTATCAGTGGACAACAGGTGCTGCTGATGACTATTTGAATGACAAATGGGGAGTAAGCTATGACGGTATCAACCGGGCAAATGCTACCATCTCGCTTCTTGCAACAGTAGAAGGGATTAGTGATGATGATCAAAAACGGATTAAAGGTGAAGCGCTTGTATTAAGGGCACATTATCATTTTGAAGCATGGAAAATGTGGAAAAATATCCCTTACTATACTGAAGCTGATGAAGATTTCCGTAAGACCAACGTTGGCACAGATGCTATTCCATTGATCCTGGCAGATTTGGATGCAGCAATCGGTTTGCTTCCTGAATCACAAAGTCAGATTGGCCGCGTGACCAGTTGGACAGCTAAAGCTTTAAAAGGAAGAGTTCAGGTTTATGCAGGAGATTTTGCAGGTGCAAAGACTACCTTAAGAGATGTTGTGGATAATGGCCCATACGCTTTAGAGGAGAATTTTCACTTTGCATTTGCTCAGCAACATAATAATGGTCCTGAGACTATTTTAGCTTACCAGGCATCTGTAAATGACGGTAACCCGAATGGAGAAAACGGAAACAGAAGTGACCGATTAAATTTCCCTCACAGTGGTAGCCCGTTAGGTTGCTGTGGTTTCCACCAACCTTCACAAAACCTGGTTAATGTATTTAAAGTTGATGCCAACGGCTTACCATTTTTGGATGGCTCATGGAACAATGCTGATCTTACTGCTGCTGATGCAGTTGATCCACGTTTAGATTGGACAGTTGGAAGAGACGGCGTAGCATATTTGGATTGGGGAGTACATGCTTCAGGTTGGATACGCGACAGAGCGTGGGCAGGTCCTTATAGCCCAAAGAAAACGATCTATGAAAAAGGTAGTGGAGCTGGAAGTGCTGTAGGTTGGTCACAGTATCAATTGCATTCGATGAACTTACATTTATTGCGCTATGCTGATGTAATGTTGTTATTGGCAGAAGCCGAAATTGAAGCAGGAAGCATTGATGCAGCTCGTACGTTGATTAACGAAATCAGAGCAAGAGCTGCCATGGGCGCTCAAGGTCCTGATGGTGGTGATATTGTTGTTCCTATTGATGACGCATCTATTACCTGGGCTACTTATAACGTTGGTCAATATCCTGCTACAGGCTGGGACAAAGCATATGCTACAAAAGCGCTAAAAATGGAGCGTAGATTGGAGCTTGCTATGGAAGGTCATCGATTATTTGACCTGAGAAGATGGAATGAGGCCGAAAGTACAATAAACGCTTATTTGGCGGTTGAGAAAACCAAAAGGAATTATTTGACTGCCGCAGAAGCTTTTGCAGCACGCCATGCATTATATCCAATTCCATCAGTGCAAATTGCATTGAGTGAAGTAATTGGTGAAAATGGTGCTTCAGAACAAAGACTGGTTCAGAATACTGGTTGGTAATAAAGTATAAAGTATAATTTTTTAAATCCCGGAAAGAGATGATCCTTCCGGGATTTTTTTTGTGAATGGGATTAGTGTTATTTTTGAATTTGCCAATATCAGTAAATAGTCAATATCATTAAAAAGTAAATGAGAAGAATAATTTTTATAGCAAGTTTTCTTGCCTGCATTTTTGGTTGTAATTCTGAAAATGAAACAAACCAGGACAATGGGAAATTATTTTCACTTCTAACCCCGGAAGAAACTGGAGTTGGATTTGTTAATGAGGTTGCCGACTCAAAAGACTTCAATATTCTCAATTACCGCAATTACTACAATGGAGGAGGTGTCGCGCTAGGCGACATCAACAATGATGGTTTGATTGATATTTTTTTCACCTCAAATCTTCATTCCAACACCTTATATCTGAACAAAGGTGACTGGAAGTTTGAAGATATAAGCACTAAAGCGGGAGTGGTAGGTACCAAATCCTGGAGTACGGGCGCCACCATGACTGATATAAATCATGATGGATTATTAGATATTTATGTGTGCAATTCCGGGGAAATTAATGGTGGAGATCGAGCCAATGAATTGTATATTAATAATGGAGATTTGACCTTTTCTGAAGAGGCAGAAAAGTGGGGATTAAACAGCAATGCATTTTCTACTCATGCTGCTTTTTTTGATTATGATATGGATGGAGACCTGGATTGTTTTTTACTGAACAACAGTTTCCGAAGTCCGGACCGTGTGGAATTTTATAAGAAAACGAGAGATGAGATCGGCAAGGAAGGAGGAGACAAACTTTATAGAAATGATGGAACAATCTTTACAGATGTAACGGCTGTTGCCGGCTTGCATAGCAGTGATATCGGATTTGGCCTTGGTGTGTCTGTCAGCGATTTAAACAATGATATGCTTCCTGATATTTACGTTAGCAATGACTTTTGGGAAAGAGATTATTTATACATCAATCAAGGTGACGGAACGTTTGTGGACAAAATCGAAAAGCGCCTTGCAATTACTTCATTAAATAGTATGGGCGCAGATATCGCTGACCTGAATAACGATGGGTTTCCGGAGATCATGACCACTGACATGTTGCCTTCAGACAATTACAGACTTAAGACCATGACCCAGTTTCAACCTTATCGTATGGGGTCTATAAAATTTGATTCCGTTTACCATCATCAAATCATGCAAAATTGCCTGCAACTCAATAGCGGAGATGCTCATTTCCAGGAAATTGCGCATCTGGCTAATGTGGCCTCATCAGACTGGAGCTGGGGAGCATTGATTTTAGATTTAAATCTGGATGGATGGAAGGATATTTTTATAAGCAATGGTATTCAAAAGGATCTGACAGATTTTGATTTTGTTGATATCATAACCAATAAAGGTGTGGTGGAGCAGATTGTTGGTGAAAAAAATGAATTTGACTTCAGAGATTTTCTTCCTTTCATGCCCTCAACCAGGATCGCTAACTGTGCCTTCATCAACGATAAAAACATGATGTTTGTAAATCAATCAACCGATTTGGGTCTGTCCGAATCTTCATTCAGCAATGGATCTGCATATGCTGATTTAGATAATGACGGTGATGTAGATTTGGTAGTCAACAACGCCAATATGCCTGCTTTTTTATATCGAAACAACGCTGTACAAAATAATATAAATAACTTTTTGAAAGTCGAGCTTAAGGGATCTGAAAAAAATCCTTTTGGAATAGGTACAAAAGTAATCATCTCCAAAGGAGATAAATCGCAGGAAATGCAACAGTATCTTTCTCGTGGTTTTGAAAGTTCAGTCGCTCCAGGGCTCATTTTTGGGACAGCCAAAGTTGATCTTATTGATACCTTAAAAATTATTTGGCCTGATAAAAAAATGCAGGTTTTAACCAATCTTAAAACCAATCAGAAGATCGAACTAAATTATAGTAATGCAGATCAGGAATGGATCAATAATGAAAAGGCCCCAAAGACTATCTTCGTTAATGCTACAAATACAAGTTTTGATTCTGAACCCAAACATCATGAAAACCTATTCAATGATTTTATAGATGAACCATTATTATTTAAAATGCTTTCCACCGAAGGCCCAAAGATACTTTCCGGCGATGTAAATAAGGATGGATTGGATGATCTGATTTTTCTCGGAGCAGCAAATGATCCGATCAAACTTTTCGTACAAGAAAAGAGCGGAAAATATATCCGCAAAAATCAAAAAGTTTTTTTAAATGACCAGTCGCTGGAGTCAACTTGCGGTGCGATGATCGATTTTGATGCTGATGGAGATTTGGATATCCTCGTCGGGAATGGTGGGAATGAATTTAAAAAAGGACCAGAAAACTTTTCGATGCGATTATATGAAAATGATGGTCACGGAAATTTCTCTTTAAACATTCAATCTACACCACATGTAAGTGGAAACCTGTCCTGTATTGCGCCTTGTGATTTTGATAAGGATGGTGATATGGATTTATTTATTGGCGCACGTTCTGTTCCAGGGCATTATGGATTGGTTCCGAGTAGTTTTTTATTGCAGAACAATGGTGATGGAATTT
The DNA here is from genome assembly GCA_024643455.1 of Cytophagales bacterium. GTDB lineage: Bacteria > Bacteroidota > Bacteroidia > Cytophagales > Cyclobacteriaceae > JAAUQL01. Next base: position 926 of record JAHEMV010000019.1, on the reverse strand, counting down.
GGGTAAATCTAACAACAGAGGAATTTGGAAGGCTTGGTATGGTAACTGCGGCCGTATGGACAGATTTTGATAAAGATGATGATCCTGATCTCATGGTTGTTGGAGATTGGATGCCTGTTACCTTATTTGAAAATACACCAGGATCACTTAAGAAAAAGGGCGTAATCAAGGATAGTTTTGGATGGTGGTCATCGCTGGAAGTTAAAGATATGGATAACGATGGCGACGATGATTATATACTTGGAAACTGGGGATTAAACAGCAAATTCAAGGCAAGCGCAGATCAACCGCTAAAATTATATATCAAGGATTTTGACCGTGATGGAAAAATTGAACAAATACTGGAATGGTATCCACCGGGTGAAACTCAGCCATTTCCTTTTGCAACCAAAGAAGAACTGACAGCGCAATTGCCACAGCTTGGAAGGAAAATTGGAAAATATGCTGATTATGCAAAAAGCACCTATACGGATTTGTTTGATGAGGGACAACGAAAAGGCGCCGGGGAACTTAAAGCTACTTTTTTGGAGAGTGCCATTTTGTATAAAGATTCCGCTGGATTTAGGCTAGAAGCTTTACCAATCGAGGCACAATACGCACCTGTATTTAGCATAGTGGCGGATGATTTGGATGGTGATGGCATCAATGACCTTTTATTATTCGGAAATTTTTATGGTTTGAAACCTGAAATAGGAAGACTGGATGCCAACATAGGACTTTTGCTCAAGGGATTGTCAAATGGGGGATTTGAAAGCATCAAATCAAACCGAAGTGGATTGTATATTGAAGGCGCTGTACGAGATGCTGTATTGGTAGATGGATCAAAGCATGATAAAAAGCTTATTATTGGTCGAAATAATCTCTCAGCATTGTCGTATGAATTGAATCAATAACTTACCTATCAACCCCAACAACTTCTGTTGCTA
>JAHEMV010000367.1 GCA_024643455.1 Cytophagales bacterium | reverse complement strand
TTAGTACAAGTTCGTATTCAGGATGATAATGCCATCTGGTAAACTCATCCTTCTCATGATAAAAAATAAAAGATTGAGAAGGGGATTTAAATAATCGGACTTCCTGAACTTTCATAAGGTTATTTTTCTAATATAAAAATTCACATAATGCATTTAAAAAATTTAATTCCTGTTCAAGATATGAATAATAATACTATTATTTCATTGGATTGTATCAATATAAGCGATGGTTGTTCTATAACTTAAATTGAATTATTGACGCCCTGTACCCGAAAAAATCATTTTGCAATTTTACAACACAACTGAATAACCACCTTCTCTTTAGTAATTAGGGTTCAGTACCTCGAATAGCAATTCCTAAATCAATAGCTTATTTTCAACAAATAGTATAAAAATGCGCATTATTAGCCTAAATCAATTTTTTTAAAAGCCGATATTGAATAATTGTATCATTATTTAAAAGATTCGTATCAATATTAATTATAGCATTTTGTTAGCTTTAGTACAACTTGAAATAAAATAAACCACCTTGTTTGATTTGAAGTAGATGATCAACTAATACTGTTTATTCTAAGTAAAGCGATTGAATTAATAATAAGGGAAGGGAATATTAGAGTTGGCTACTAAATTAAAGATCAAATTTTTTCATCATGTCAAAAAATCTGGCAATAAATGGAGGCCCAAAATCAGTCACAAACCAGCTTATTGGATGGCCAAATCTAGATGAAAAAGCAATTAAGGCAGTAGAAGGTGTCCTCAGGTCGGGTAAAGTAAATTACTGGACTGGACCAAAAGGAATGCAGTTTGAAGCGGAATTTGCCAAATGGCAAGGGAGTAAGTATGCTATCTCGGTAGCTACCGGAACAGCGGCATTGCATGTTTCTTTTGCTGCTATGGGTATTGGACCGGGAGATGAAGTTATTGTACCAAGTTATACGTTTATCGCCTCCAGTTTTTCAGTAGTCCAGGCAGGAGCGATACCACGTTTTGCAGATGTTAACCTGGATGACCATTGCATTAGTGTGGAGTCTGCCGAGAAACTGGTCAATGAAAGAACAAAAGCCATTATGCCAGTGCATCTGTATGGTAATGTTTGCAAAATGGATGAAATCAAAGCTTTTGCTAAAAGACATAATCTACTGGTTATTGAGGACAATGCTGAAGCTTTTGGAGGTTCTTATAAAGGTAAAAAGACAGGAACACTTGGAGATATTGCAGGTTGTAGTTTTTGTCAGAATAAAACCTTCACTACAGGAGGAGAAGGGGGAATGGTTACTACAGATAACGAAGAATTTGCCTGGACTGCCCGTAGTTTTAGAGACCATGGATATGATGTAAAGCAGCGATTGAGTCTTTTGGCTCTTGAGCAAAAACTGCCCTATATTCATAATATGGTAGGATGGAATTATCGGTTGACAGAAATGCAATCAGCCATAGGTTTAGCCGAACTAGAGCGAATGGATACCTGGAACATGCCTGCAAGAAAAAGAAATGCGCACATTATTATAAATAAGGTGAAAGATCTCCCTCAGGTTGTGTACATGCCTATTGATACCGAAGAACGTGTTAACGGTTGGTTTACCATGGCGTTTTCTCTTGACATCGAGAATATGCAATGCAATATTCAGGAATTTGTAAGTGCAGTGGTGGCAGAAGGGGCTCCAGTTTGGAAAGTTTTCTGGCCTCAATGTCATACTGAAGCTGCATTCCAAAAGCATAATGCATTTGGAAAGAGTGGATTCCCATTTACATCCAGTGAGTTTGCAAATCCTGAAAGCATAGATTATTCCAATGTACAGGTACCAAATGCATTGTGGCATGAAAAGCACACGTTTACGTGTTTTGCCTATCCCACATTTACTGCTGAGGACTGTGAACAAATTGGTGACGCTTTACGAAAAGTTATTATAGCAATGTCGAATTAGGAATTATTTACGATGAAAAAAATAATCAAATGGGGGGTAATAGGTTCTGGTGGGATTGCACGCAGGAGAACGATTCCTGAAGGCATTGTGCCGTCTCAAGTTGCTGATTTATCATTCGTTTTTGATATTGATTCAACCGTAAATGAGGCTGTAGCAAATGAGTTTAAGGTATCTACAGCGAAGAGTATACCTGCGCTCCTTGAATCTGACATAGATGCAGTATACGTGGCTTCTCCGGTTGATAAACATTTTGAACACGTGATAGCTTGCGCAAAGGCTAAGAAACATGTTTTTTGTGAAAAGCCATTAGGATTGACTGTTGAACAAGTTGAGAAAATGAATGCCATTTGCAAGCATGAGGGAGTGTTGTTGGGAACGGGATTAATGATGCGGTTCCATGCCCAGCACCAAGCTGCTCTCAATCTAGTTAAAGAAGGTAAATTAGGTAAGATAGTATATGTTAGGGCACAATTATCTTGCTGGTATCCTCCTATAAAAGGAGCCTGGAGGCAGGATCCGGTAGCTGGAGGCGGAGGTTCTCTGGTGGATATGGGCAGCCATTGCATCGATTTACTGGAGATGTTTTGCGGAAAAGTGAAACATGTAGGCTGCATGATTAACAATAGTGTTCATGATTACAAAGCTGAAGATAGTGCTTTGGTTACGATGGCCTTTGAAAACGGAGCCATGGGTACAGTTGATTCGTATTTTTGCATACCGGATAATAGCAGCAAGAATATGCTGGAGCTTTATGGCTCCAAAGGAAGTATCCTGGCAAAAGGAACTATTGGACAGGTTGATACAGGAGAAATGATAGCTTATTTGGAAGGGGATAATTCAAAGTACAATGCGAAACAGGAGAGAAGTAGTGATAATGGAATTGAAATTAATCCCAAACCAGTAAATATGTACATGGCTGAAATAGAAGAATTTAGTCATGCAATACTTGAAAACAGGCAACCTATCAATGATGGCTTGATTGGCCTTCGGAGTCAGAAAATTCTGGCAGCCTGTTATGAATCAGCAAGGACAGGAAGAATAATTAATTTCGATTAGAATTTAGGCATATGAAGATTATGTAATCACATTAATTACCACAATGAAATTTTGTAAGTATGTGGAAACCTATTAGGTGTTATTTTTTATTTGATTAATTGTAAACAGTATGTAGAAAAATTGAACATGTTTAATCTAAATAACGATCATGAACTTTTAATGCGGATAATTCTTGGGGATAAGGAAGCCTTCACAGCACTTTTCAAGAAATACAGCAGGCAACTTTATTACATCGCTTTGAAATATACAGGGAAAGAAGAAGATGCGGAAGATATAGTTCAGGAAGTCTTTTCAAAAATATGGATTGTCAGAAATTGTTTAAAACCGGACAAGCAATTTATGCCTTACATTGTTAAAATTGCGAAAAACAAAATATTCAATAAATCAAAAAGAAGATTGATTGAAATGACATACCTAAAATATAAAAAGGAGGTATTAAATGTGGGCCAAGACACAACAGAAGAGCAGTTGAATTTGAAAGAGTTTAAAAAACTTGTCAAAAAAGAGATTAATCATATGTCGCCTAAAAGGAAAGAAATATATAGACTGAGTAGGGAGCATGGACTGAGTAATAAAGAAATTGCCAGCAAACTAAATATATCTACAAGTACTGTTGAAAACCACATTAATAAAGTATTAAATACTTTGAGAGAAAATCTAAAGTACTCCAGCTATATTTAGAATATTCAGCCATAATAACTTCCGATGTATTTCAATGAAATTTATAATTTAATTTCTTTTGGTATAACTCAAGACTATGTATCTTGAAATTATCGCTGAGAGTTTACTAATATGTAAAATTGAAATGTCTTCTTTTTGGTATTTGAATAGTGAATTTTTAGAAATTTAAAAGTGAAAAATCATGAGAAAACTAAGCAAATTGGCTCCGGAATGGTGGGATTATACAACACTGGACAAAGAGCTATTGGATGAAGCAGCTTCACTCAGTGAGCAAGACCTGATGCAATTGTCAAGGGAAGGATTTAAAATTTGCATGTACGATACCAGGGAGGAATTTTTCCTTGCTGAGGCCTTGGAATATATTCATGCGTGGCAGCAGGCAACAGATAATGAACCAACTGGAATTTGTGGCCCAATTGGTCCTACAGAACAGCTCCCACTTGTAGCGCAATTGGTTAACGAACTCAATATTTCTTTAAAAAACTGTCATTTTTGGGGGATGGATGAATGGGTCATTGATGGAAAAGAAGCGGCAATGGATTTTCCTTTGAGTTTTGCTAAGACAGATATGGAAATGTGCTTTAACCGTATCAATCCGAAATTGGCCATGCCAAAAGAAAATATTCACTTTCCAGCATATGATACATCAAAGTACATTGCCAGCTGGAGCAAGGCCCGATGTTTATGTATGCAAGGTGGTCAGGGAGAAGTAAAGCACTGGGCGTTTAATGATCCGCCAAAACGTGAGGGTGAATATATCGACAATCCACCTCCGCCGGATGTGTTTAGAAAACTTGGCACCCGGGTCGTTGATTTGCACCCACTTACTTTAATGCAAAATGCACGAACCTCAGGAGGAGGAGCAGTTCAGAATGTGCCTCATGAGGCAATAACCGTAGGTCCTATTGAGACATGGAAATCGGATAAAGTTTCCATATGGCATCCTGGTCACCACGACAATCCATTTGGCATGAGATTAACGGCATTAATGATTTCAAAAAGAATTGCTGATACTTCGGTTCCAATGTCCCTGTTGTCAGATCATCCGAATGTTCAATTCAATTATTTACGTGGAGGATTAGGTAGTTGTGAAGTAGAAATGCATTAAAATGAGTCATCGTGTATTAGCAATAGCAGCTCACCCTGATGATATAGAATTTGGCATGAGCGGAACACTTATCCTCTTATCAAAAATGGGAGCGGAGATTCATTACATGAATATTGCCAATGGATCATGTGGAACTGCAGAATATAATACAGAAGAAATTATTAAGATTCGGTTGGAGGAAGCAAAAAATGCTGCGAAACAAATTGGTGCAAACTTCTATCCACCACTAGTCAACGACTTTGAGATCTATTATAATAGAGAACTACTGACAAAATTAAGTTCAATTGTTCGCGATGTTGCACCTGATATCATGCTGGTACCATCGCCGGAAGATTATATGGAAGATCACACCAATGCGTGTCGATTGGCGGTTTCTGCAGCTTTTGCGCAAGGGATGCAGAATTATCCGGTTGACCCACCAAGAGCTCCTGTTTACAATGAGACAACAATATATCATGCACAACCACATGGGAACAGAGATGCGCTAAATCGAGTAATTAAACCGGAATTTTTCATTAACATCGGTGAAGTACTGAACAAGAAAACGGATATGCTAGCCGAGCACAAAAGTCAGAAAAATTGGCTGGATCGTAGCCAGGGATTTGATTCCTATTTAAATACTATGAAAGAGCATGCGCGTGAGTTAGGTGGTATTTCGGGTAAGTTTGAGTTTGCCGAAGGCTGGAGGCGACATAATCCTCTTGGTTTCTGTCGTGCAAAAGCAAATCCCATTGCTGACTTGCTTTATGAGTATTATAGCGCTCACGGTACATCCGCAGAAGGTAATTTAGGGCAATAGTTGCCATGCGCTTGTTTCATTTCTTCAATCCAGATCGTGTGTCTTTTGATCGGACTTGGC
>JAHEMV010000366.1 GCA_024643455.1 Cytophagales bacterium | reverse complement strand
TTAACCTGAATTAAATTTCTACTCTTTTTATTTATCCTAATTTAATAATTAAGCCAGTATCTTTCGATTTCTTCCAGTGTTTTGCCTTTGGTTTCCGGCATTATTTTCCATCCAATATAAATGGTTGGCAAACAGAATATGGCAAAGATCCAAAAAGTAAATGCCGGACCAATCCCTTCAAGCGAAATTGGTATCAGCTGGCCGATTATGGAAGTGCCTATCCAGGTAGCCACTGTAGCTATCGACATGGCTCTGCCGCGTATTTTGGTAGGGTAAATTTCTGACAGGAGCACCCAAACCACTGGTCCCAGTGAAAAAGCAAAACAAGCTATAAAGATTAAAATGAATACAATGAGAAGGATTCCTTCTGCAATACCAACTGCAAATAAAACTCCTATCGCTGTCAAAGAGATCAACATCCCCGATGTACCTATGAGAAGCAACGGTTTTCTTCCGATGGAATCAATCTTCCAAATAGCAACCAAAGTAAACAGCACATTGATAATTCCGATAATGACCTGACTTCCCAGGGCATCATTTATTCCAAAACCGGCTCCTTCAAGAATCCGAGGTCCATAATAAATGATTGCATCGATGCCTGTAAATTGTGCCAGTACTGCCAGGGCCACACCCAGAAATACCGCTACCTTTATACCTGGTTGAAGAAGCATTTTCCAGGAGCCTTTTTCCATTGCAACTGTTTCTTCTATCTCTTCAATTTCCTTCTCTGCCTCCTCACCTCCAACTAAAGATTTTAGAATCGCCTTTGCTTTTTCAATTTTACCCTGTACCACCAGCCAGCGCGGGCTTTTAGGTATAGTAATTACTAAAAAGAAAAAACCAATTGCCGGAATGGCTTCCATTCCAAGCATACCACGCCATACCTCCTCTGTGAATATTAATTGCATAGTCTTATTAGAGAAAACTGAGGTGCCAGATGAAGTCAACAGCCATGCATTCACAAAAAAAGAACACAAGATTCCAACTGTGATGGCCAGTTGATACAGTGCTACCAGTCTCCCTCTCAACTTTGGTGGAGAAATCTCAGATATGTACAAAGGGGAAAGCATTGAAGCGATACCGACGCCCATGCCTCCAATGAAACGGTAGATTGCCAGCTCTGAAAAGCTGCCTGATACAGCACAACCAATTGCAGATATGGAAAACAGTGAAGCAGCCAATAACAATATCAACTTTCTTCCATATTTATCACTAAGCCATCCGGCTCCGGAGACACCCAGGACACAACCAACCAACGCAGAACTTACGTACCAACCTTCCGCAGTTGGATTTAATTCAAATTGAGTCCGTACGAAAGACAATGTTCCGGAAATTACAGCCGTATCGTAGCCAAATAAAAAACCTCCCAGGGAAGCAATTCCGGCTATTCCTACCAATACAATTCGAGATCCTTTATCTGGTTTCGCCAATGCAGTTGTTATTTTACGGTAATGATTCCTTCCTGCCGGATATCTTCTGAAGAACTTCCGATCATGATGTGAAATTCTCCCGGTTCAACAACCCAATTTAAATCTTTATCAAGCATTTTTAATTCTTTTGGACCTAGTTGAAATTGCACTGTTTTGGTTTCGTTTGGATTTAGGTGAATTTTTGAAAATCCTTTTAGCTCTTTAACCGGTCGCACCACCGTACTTATTTTATCCCGAATATAAAGTTGGACTACTTCACTTCCTGATCGGGTACTAACATTCCTGACATCAGCTAAAACCGTGAATTTTCCATTTGATCCTGTCGATTCTGGTGAAATTTGAATAGTTGAATATTCAAATTTTGAGTAGCTCAAACCGAATCCAAATTCATATAGCGGTTTGTAATCAATATCTGCATAGGAATTACCCCAACCTTCTTCCAACCAGTATTTTTTTGACGGTTTATAATTATAATAGACAGGCAATTGCCCGGCATGCCGTGGAATGGTTATCGACAACTTCCCACTTGGATTGTAATCTCCAAATAGAATATCAGCTATAGCATCACCTCCTTTTTCTCCAGGTATCCACGCCTCTAAAATGGCTGGAATATGCTCTGAAATCCATGGAGTCGCCAAGGGTCTTCCATTTATTAATACCACAATTGTCGGTGTTCCAGTTGCCTGGATTTTTTGCACTAATTCCATCTGTTTTCCAGTCAGCTCAAGGGTGGCCACATCATATCCCTCACCATCAGTACCTTGTTTATTGGGTTTTTGCCATTCGTTTTCTCCCAAAACAACGATAGCCACTTCGGATTTTTTAGCTGCTTTTACTGCAGCGTTTAGTTCATCCAATTCATCAACTTTCACATTGCATCCTTTTACATAGTTGATTTTTGTATTAGCTGGTAATTTGTTTTTAATCCCATCTAATACTGTAACAATGTCCTGTAATACGACTTCTGATACGTAGTCTCCGAGCTGATTTTTTTCATCATCTGCATTAGGACCAATGACTGCAATCGACTTTAAATTTTTACTGAGTGGCAATACATTATTGTCATTTTTTAAAAGTACAATTCCCTCCCGCGCAGCCTTTAAGGCAAGTTGCTGATGTGCTGGGTTATGCGAAATGGCAGCTGCTTTTTCAGGATCTGTCAATGGGTTATCAAACAATCCCAGCCTGAATTTTATTTCCAATACGCGTCTTACGGATCGGTCGATGGTTTCCATAGATACTTTTCCCTCCTCAACATTCTCGATCATCTCACCAAAATACCCCTGGTCAAAAGATATACTGACATCCATACCTGCGTTAGCTACTAGTGCCGCTGCTTCCTTTTCAGTTTCTGCCAGACCAGTGTAAACTAAAGTGTTTACGCCATTTCCCTCACTCAAAACCAATCCTTCAAACTCGAGCTCACCACGAAGGATATCTGTCAGAATCTTGTGCGAACTATGGGTTGGAATTCCATCGATTGTGGGATAAGTTGCCATTACACCAAGGGCTCCAGCTTCTTTTATCCCCGTTTCCCACGGAGGAAGAAAAACTTCTCGTAACGTCCGTTCAGAAATTTCCATAGCCCCTCTTTCCAATCCACTTACGGGTTGACTTTGTCCCGGATAATGGCAAAGACCAGCTACAACTTTATCATCTCTGGATATATCGTGTCCCTGAACCGCCTGTACTATGGTTTTGGATATGTTGGCGCACAAAAAAGGATCTTCGCTATATCCTTCCTGGTTTCTTCCAAGTCTTGGATCACGGTTTGGTTCGATCACAAGGGTAAATAATTCATGAATACCTACAGATCTGGCTTCTTTAGCCGCAGCTTCATAAACGTCAGTCAGCAACGCCATATTCCAGGTGCTGCCCAGTGCAAGTCCTTCCGGGAATATGGTTCCTCCGGAACACATCAATCCATGTGTTCCTTCTTCTACCTGAATTAATGGTATTTTCAATCTCGTCTTTTCAATCGCAATTTTTTGAAGCTCATTAAAATAGTTTGATTGCTGAACGGGTCCTTCAAATAGTGCGCTGTTTGCCAAAGTAAAAAAACCTCCTCCGGGCCCAATTCCTTCCATAAACGTTCCTTCAGTAAATTTTCTGCACACTTCCTGTTTTTCTTCAGCAGATTCACCAAGTTCATTGAAATACCCACATGGCATGTTGAGCTGTCCAATTTTTTCGGCTAATGTCATTCTCGACAAAAGGTCATCAATCCGTTGTGAGGTTGGAAGCGATGGATCCTGATAAGGCATCATTTCGGGATGGACAGGAATTCCTCTTTTTTCGCGAACATAGTCTCCCACATGTTGTACATGATCGATCCAGATTCCATTTGCGGGATCCATAGCATATTGGCAAATGGAATCGATGGTTGAAAGAATAGACGTTTGAACTCCACCTTCATCCATCTCATGGCCGGCAAGAATCAACCAGCTGCCATTTTCTTTTGCTTTGTCAATTAAAACCTTGATCTCTTTGAATGATTTCCCATCCAGTTCCATACCGGTAAGTTGAGCAAGATCACAAAAAGCCGGATCATTGGGTCCCTCATCCAACCAGGTGCGCCCTGTTGCAAATCTGGCAGAAATAAGGGGAACGTAACTTTGTGTTTTTAATCCACTTTGCACATAGGTTTGACCACATGGATAAGCAAATGAAACCGGTCTAACTCCTAATGCAAGCTCAATGGATCTACTTGCTGAATCAAGCTCATTGCCCATATCAATAAGTGAATAATCCTCAAGTGCTTTTTCCCTTGCCCACAAAAAATTGCCTGTACACGGATGTACCAGGGAATGATTACCAATATCATGGCCATTTTTAACCGCTGTTTTCCAACCATCAACCCGTTGTAGCATTGCATCAGGCGACAAATAAAACGTGCCTTTGACCTTGTACTTATCCAAAACGGGAATACCCTTATCAATCTGACTCAATCGCGCATCGTCGAAGCTGAGGCTGATGGCCATTTTTTTGCCTTCAGGCCATGAAAAACCTGTGGTTGCGACTTGTCCTTTTTTTTCGTAACCCTGACCAATAGAAAAAGAGCTGATCAATAAAAACAAAAAAGTAAATCGGAATATTATTTTGAGTGTAGGCATAAATTTAAAAAGTTAATGCTATGACAATTTATTGAATTTCATCTGCTCGCATGTCTTTATGAAAGCTTCTTTGATCATTGATTTCTGCTCAGTTGTGAGTTTTGAAGCAATGCAGAATAATACCGTCCGCTGTACATAATCATCGAGAACTGGCAAGGTTCCTTCATCATAGGTATAGTCTTTGGCCCAGCTGTTTTCTTTCAGTTCCCAGACAGCATGATGTCCGCAAAAGGATTTTTTATGGACCAATGCCGGGATTTTGGAATAAATATGGAGACCCCATTCCGTCATATGAATGGGATAAAAGCTACCTTTTTTCGCAATAATTCCATTGGATATCAATCCATCTTTAAATTGATATGCGGTTTTAGAATCTTTAAAAATCATTTTCAGAAATGTGCCTCCGTCACCTGAAGGGTCTGCCACATATCGCGTTTCAATACCTTCATAAGCAGACAATAACTTTTTAAGTTCGTTTTTCACTGTTCGCATATTGGAAACGATTTCATCCAGCTTTCTTAGTTGAACGCGCAGTATTGCTGAGGTTACTTCACTCATCCGACAACCAATTCCCCAAAACTGAAGATCCGGATTGTCAAAAACCAGGTTGCCTTCCTTATCTTTCGCATAACCCAGATCATGGATAGCGTAGGCTTTTTTATACAATTCTTCTGAATTAGTCAGGATGGCGCCGCCTTCTCCGGCGGTGATATTTTTATTTATTTGAAAAGAAAAAATAGCCATATCTCCTACAGAACCAGCTTTTTTGCCAAACTGGGAGGCTCCATTGGATTGAGCACAATCTTCCAAAAGATAAATCTCATGCTTTTTGCATATTTCGGCAACCCGTTCTATTTGACCGATTACTCCTCCCATTGGAACCATAATAGCCAGTTTTGTTCGAGGGGAAATCTTCTTTTCCATATCTTCAGGATCCATGTTGAAACTGGCATCCACATCGACCAGCCTGGGAATCGCACCGTTTCTGATGATGGCACTCACAGTAGAAACCCAGAAATATCCAGGCACCAGCACTTCATCACCTGGGCCAATACCCATAGATGCCATTGCTACCTGCAATGCTGCAGTGCCATGTGATACAGCAAGGCAATGCTTTACGCCAATATATTTCCCAA
>JAHEMV010000365.1 GCA_024643455.1 Cytophagales bacterium | reverse complement strand
ACCTCAATTCTACAAGTTTAGCAGTCAATTTTGGATACATGTATACATTTGTATGGAAAGAACATTTTTATATTACAGCTAGTATACTTCCTGGAGTAGGATTCAATATGGGAGATTATCAAAATGACAGTAGGCAACCATATCATACGCATGCATTTTTAGCTTTTGGCACGATGAACACAATCGGTTACAACTCCAAAAGAGTTTTTGGAGGGGCCATGTTTGTGACAGATGCATACAATACCCGTATAGAAAAAGAGCAAATCATCGTGAATGGACATGGCAAAATCAGATTGTTTTTAGGAATGCGATTTTGGAAAAAGGATTTGTAGTTTAATTTTTTTACTCTTTCAATTTAAAATTTGATATCAGGTGAATTGGGAAGAAAAAAACTGATATTTCCTTCAATCCGCTTATCCGTTAGGCAGGCGCTTATAATTTCAAAATTATCACCAAATTCTCTGAGGACTTGGCGGCATGCCCCACACGGTGTTATTGGCAATTTGGTAGGTGTAAATACAACTACTTTTTGAATTTTTAAACCCGGTCCCTCTTCTGATATCCCTTTTGAAACCGCTGCTCGCTCTGCACAAATGGTCAATCCAAAAGAAATATTCTCTATGTTGCATCCAGTATACGTCTTCCCTTTACTGGATAAGATTACACATCCTACCGGAAAACTACTATATGGTGCATATGCTTTTTCACTTGCTGTTTTGGCCAGCTCAATTAATGAATCAAGTTTAATTAACATAAATAGGCCTTATTCATTCCAAACATCTTCCATTTCTTCCAATGTTTTCCCTTTGGTTTCCGGGACAAACTTCCAAACAAAAAATGCAGCAATAAGCCCCATTAATCCATAAATCCAATAAGAAAAACCATGGCTAAACTGATCATTCAACCATGTGTTATCATTCATCATAGGGAAAGTCCAGGATACTGCGAAATTGGCAATCCACTGAGCTGCTACAGCAATGGACATAGCACCCCTTATTCTGTTTGGGAAAATCTCAGAAAGAAGAACCCATGTGACAGGTCCCCAGGACATGGCAAATGAAGCAGTATAAAGAAGCATGAAGATCAATGCACCAATCCCAATTGATTCCAGATAAAAGGACATGCCCAGTGCGATCATACTCACTGCCATACCTAAAGCCCCGATGATCATCAATGGCTTTCTTCCAAATCTATCAACAGTATAAATAGCCAACACCGTGAATGTGAGGTTTACAACTCCTACAATTATGGTCTGTAATAGAGAAGATTCTGTTCCACTGCCCATATTTTTAAATATTTCAGGGGCATAGTACAACACAACATTGATTCCAACGAACTGTTGAAAAACCGACAAGAGTATACCTACAGTTATCAATAACCAACCATATGACAACCATGGCGCGTCTTTTATTTTCAACGTTTCTTTTATCTCATCAAGAATTCTGGCAGATTGGTCCGTTCCGTTTAATTTATTCAAAACTTTCAATGCACTTGAGTCCTGGTTTTTCATAACCATATATCTTGGCGTTTCAGGTACAAACCATAATAGCACGAGGAACAGAGTTGCGGGAATAGTTTCTGAAGCAAACATCCATCGCCAGCCAGTGCTATTTAACCAGGTTTGGTCACCGTGTTTTGCTATAAAATAGTTTACAAAATAAATTACCAACATTCCAAAAATAATAGCGAATTGGTTCCATGAAACGAGCTGGCCCCGTATTTTTGGTGGAGCTATTTCAGCTATATACATGGGTGATAACATAGAGGCCATACCAACACCAATACCACCAATTATTCGGTAAATAATAAATGAAGTTACATTTTCAACTCCAAATATGTTCATCAACTCAGGAATTGCAGAACCTATCGCTGAAATGGTAAATAAAAATGCGGCTAATATTAAACCTCGCTTACGGCCCATCTCTTTTGATATCAATCCACCAAGTGAACCTCCAATTATGCAACCGATCAATGCACTTGAAACAATAAATCCTTTCAGTGAATTTGCTGTTTCTTCGTCAAGGATTGGTTCACTATCAAAATTCTTGGATATTATAAAATAAGCTCCAGCCAAAAGTATAATTGTAGAAATGATTCCTTTTGTTCTGCCGACAAGCTTTATCACAACACCTCCTACAGATAATAAGACAATAAATATAGCTACATAAACGGTAGTGCGATATTCCATTATTGCTATGCTGGCCTCACCATTATCCAGGTTTAGGGAATCGATAAAAAATGCTTGTAATGATCCTACAGCGCCAGAAATAACCGCTGTATCGTAACCAAAAAGCAACCCTCCTAAAGTTGCAACCAAGGTCAATCCCATTACAAACGTTTTGCTTCCAGCATTCGAATTTATAGTATCCTTCATATTATAGGTTTTAAAAAGTCGAGGTGAATATAAGTACTATACTTAAAAATCACTACTCCCGATTTTAAAAAAAGAAAAACCTCAATTTTTCATGTAACAACTGAGGTTTTTAAAAATTATCTTAAACCAGTATATTTGGTTCAAAAAGTGGTTTAATTTAAAATGCCTAAAGTTTAATACTACTGTTTTTGTTCCCTTTATGTAGATATTATTCCTTTTGTCCAAAAAATAGATCTTTTACTGGAAAACTAATTAATTAAGAAAAGGGTTTTCATTAAGTTACTCATTCAAATTTCGCATATCCACAAAATTACATGCCAAAATCATCAGAAGAATTAGGCACAGAAAGCATAAGTAAGTTATTGATAAAGCAATCGGTGCCTGCCTCCATTGGTTTTCTGGTTATGTCTATATATTCTATCGTTGACACGATATATGTAGGCCGATTTGTCGGTCCACTTGCCATTGGAGCAATCACAGTTGTAATGCCAATTTCATTTCTTATTTCCTCAATTGGTATGGCTATAGGAATAGGCGGCTCTTCCATCATCTCGAGAGCGCTTGGTAGTAAAGACCGAAAAAGGGCTTTAAAAACCTTTGGAAATATGGTGAATATGACTTTACACTTTTCCATACTTCTGGTAATACTTGGATTTATCTATGATGATGAGATCCTAAACATTTTTGGCGGTAAAGGAGACATACTTCCCCTTGCAAAAGAATACTTTGAGGTGATTTTAATTGGAGTGCCTTTTTTAGCCTGGTCAATGATGTCAAATAATGTAATCCGAGCCCAGGGGAAACCCAAAGTGGCAATGTTGATCATGGTAATTCCTGCTGTGCTAAACATAATTCTGGATCCTATTTTTATAATTGCTTTTAAAATGGGACTTGGTGGAGCGGCTTGGGCAACCACCATATCGTATGTTGTAAGTGCGGGTTATGCCTTGTTTTACTTCCTGAAAGGCGATAGCGAAATCAAATTTGTTCTAAAATACTTTAAACTTGATTTGGCATTAATTAAAGAGATATTCAGTATTGGAAGCATCACCCTGGCAAGACAGGGATCGATTAGTTTACTTATTGTTGTGCTTAATCATTCTTTATACGCCTATGCCGGTGAAATGGGTATTTCCATTTACGGTATTGCAAATCGTGTAATGATGTTTGCTCTATTTCCAGTGATCGGTATTGTACAAGGATTTCTACCAATTGCAGGATATAATTATGGAGCAAAAAATGCAACTCGCGTAAAATTAAGTATTAATACTGCGATCAAATACGGTACAACACTGGCCTCTATGATTCTGGTGCTCATCTTTATATTTTCTGACAAAGTAGTAAATGCCTTCACAACAGATGCTGATTTGATAAAGGATAGTTCCTTTGCGCTGATATTTGTTTTTATGATGACACCTTTGATAGCCGTCCAAATGGTGGGCTCTGGTTATTTCCAGGCGATTGGTAAGGCATTGCCTGCATTGTTGCTCACTATGACAAAACAAGGCTTTTTCCTGATCCCATTGGTATTGATCCTTCCCAAGTTTTATGGAGTAAATGGCATTTGGTATTCTTTCCCCATAGCCGATGTGCTGTCTGCATTAGTTACTTGGATTTTCCTCCGAATAGAAATAAAAAACCATCTGGTGTTTTAATAAAATCTGTATTTCCGCTACAATAGTTGGAATTGCCTGCTGTTAAGGTTTTGATGTACATATTAATATTGTATTATTTAAATATTTTATTTCACTTTATACGGTTACCAGAATTTTAATTTTTGAATATATAGATGTATTTGAAAATAAATAATTCAATATGGCGCTTAGATCAAAATTCTCGATTGAGATAAATCAAAAATATTTTTTAGCGAAAGAATCTGCAAATTCATTTTTAGACAAACTACAAGTACTAACTGATAATAATGCAATTGTTTATTCTATTCGAATTCTAATAATTTTATTGGCTTTGCTTTTAGGTTACGTTCAAACTCCACATGAGAAAGAATCATTTTCATCAAATGAAAAAAAGGAAGTATTTTCTCCTAAAACCAAATCAATTATTGAGCAATTAAAATAGTTCTAGGAATACAGAAATTTAGGATAAAGCAGTTAAAGTTAAAATAAACCACACAGTAAATTTCATTTTAAATCAACCTTCATTACATACATATCTGCAGTAATAAACAGTACTTTGTCCTCTTTACCAAATGCACAATTGGAAGTAGCCTGGCCTGTTTTAATTTTGCCTAAAACTATTCCAGAATCATTAAAAATCCATATACCGCCTGGACCAGATGCAAAAATATTTCCATGTGCATCGACCTTCAAACCATCCGGCAACCCTAATTCCTTATTCACAAATTCAGTAGCATCATAAAAAACCTTCTCGGCTTCAATTTCTCCATCTGTATTTAATTGAAAAGCCATCCAAACTGCATAATCAGGATCTGAATTTGCTACATAAAGCGTTTTTTGATCAGGCGAAAAACCAATTCCATTTGGACGGGTCATTTTATCGGTCAATAATCTCAAATCCCCAGACTTTGAATATCGATATACTCCTTGAAAATCTAATTCTTTGTTTGGATCTTCCATCAATTTCTCCAGACCATAGGGAGGATCTGTAAAATATAAATCGCCCTGTGAGTTGTAACAGGCATCATTTGGGCTATTAAGTTTTTTACCCTGATAATTATCAATTATGGAAATGAAATCTGCTTTTGGACTTTCTATCTTAGCATTCATCATTGCGATTCTACGGTCACCGTGCTGGCAAAGAATTAAATTACTTTTTTCATCTATCAACAAACCGTTTGAACCCACTTCGCCTCCTCTGGATGTGTTACCTGTGTATCCTGATGGAGACAAATAAAGCTTTGTGCCTTCTGCTTCTGTCCATATATAAATTGTATTTGGTGGAATATCTGAAAAAAGTAAGCCTACTCCATCAATCCATAATGGTCCTTCCGTCCAATCAAAACCTTCAGCGATAATCTCGACTTTAGCATCGGGAGAAATGATATCATCCAAAGCTGAATCAAATCGTTCAACATAAGGCACAAAATTATCCTCATTGCTTACAGACTCCTGATTTTTTGATTCTTTCCTTGATGTACAGGCTGCAATTAACAACAATGCTGCTAAAAAGAATTGTGTAATTTTCATGGGATTAGGCTTCAAGAATTCTCCTTAAATAATTTATTTGACCAAGATGATAATTGAGATGAGTTTCTAAATGAATAAGAAAAAATTCATAGCTCATTTCTTCATTAAAAACCTGGATTGGGTAATTTGATTTTAACAAATCTG
>JAHEMV010000364.1 GCA_024643455.1 Cytophagales bacterium | reverse complement strand
AGCGAACACCTGGTTATCGGCAAGGAAATAGTTTGTTTGAACTGCAAAAGGCCACATCAGATCCCAATTATTTACAAAAAAGAAACTTAAGAACATCATCCCTCGATTGGAAAGAACGTGGTCCGGCCAATGTGCCCGGGAGGACCAGGGCAATTTTGCCTTTACCCAGTGATCCACAAAAAGTATGGCTTGCTGGGGGTGTTGGCGGTGGAATATGGAAAACAACCGATGGAGGTCTCTCATGGCAGAATAAAACGACCAACTTACCATCGTTAGCCATTAGCTGGCTAGCACTATGTAAAACGCAACCTGACATAATTTATGCATCTACTGGTGAGGCAATAGGAGGAAGCGTTGGGCTTGGTGGAAACGGAGTGTTTAAATCTATTGATGGAGGCGAAACCTGGTTTCAACTTCCATCTACAAACGACATTTCTGATTTTAAAACCATTAGCAGGATCATTGTGGATCCAAATAATCCAGATGTGGTGCTGATATGTTTTTCTCAAAGCGAATGGGAAAGGACTTTTAAATCAGGAATCTATAAATCTATTGATGGAGGCAGTAGTTGGTATAAAGTTTATGATGCAAATGCGTGGATTTTACAAATCATTTCAAATCCTGAAAACTTCAAGACCTTATTTGCTCCGGTTTGGGGTAAGGGTATTGTGAAATCTGTTGATGGTGGTGAAACATGGTTTGAAAGTAACAATGGATTCAATAAGGTTTTTGGACGAATAGAACTCGCAATAGCACCTACCGATACAAGCAGATTGTATGGAGCTGCCCAAGGCAATTTATCTGGTTCTGGGGCCGATTTGTATGCATCCTTTGATGCTGGCAATACCTGGTCCTATATTGATCAAAAATATAATAAACAGGCTGTCGACTTTTTTAGAGGCCAAGGTGATTATGACAATACGATAGTTGTAAACCCATATAAGGAAAATGAGGTGTATTATGGAGGGGTAAACCTTTGGAGAACACGAGTTAGTTTAGGAGAGACTGAAGAACCGCTATCGGTAGTCACGTTGGAAGTATCTTCTGATACGCTTTCGTATTGGAATTTTATAAATTTTGGAGCAGAGTATTACAACGGAAGGCTGGAACTTGGTGAAAATTTAAGTGAGGATGAAAAGTTAGATGTTGAAGTTCGCTCAGGACCTGGTAAGCATCAACTGGCACATCGGTTTACGGTTGATAAAAAAGGGCCCGGTGTACCGGATTCATTATATGTATATCGTGATTACGTAGAAGTCCCTTTTGAAGTTTGGGACATGGATAATAACAGACAATTGATGATGTCTTTCCGGGACCAGCAGGAAGATTCTGTTTTCAATCTTATCTATACCAATACTGATGATCCAAATCCGGCCAATCATAGCAGGGAGTATTTTTATATTCATTCCGTTGCATACGATACTCAACCCAACAGTATAATTGCACAGACAAGTGGAGTAAATATTGGGCATAAGTATAAATTGCTGTATTTCTTTTGGCCAACCTTACGCAAAGGGCACACATGGGATGCTGAAAATTTACCATTGGATACTATAAAAATTAATTATGATCTGATCACAATTAAAAAGGGAACCGGGACAATGATTCCAGTTTCTGATGCATATGAAGATTATATGAAGCTAAATTCAGCTTATACTCCAACAGGCGGACTATTCAATTTTCATCCGGATCATCACAATTTGATAACTATTCCCATCGATAATGATAAAAAGTCTTTTATGATTTTAAACTCCAATGATGGAGGTGTTTATCGTTCAGATACTGATAGTATCCCCGGCGTAAAAGACGGGACCTGGCATTTTGCTGGGAATGGATACAATACAGGGCAATTTTACAGTGCAGCAAAGCGGCCTGGAAAAGACCAGTATATGGGAGGTTTACAGGACAACGGAACCTGGCGGTCACTTATTGATGAAGAAGCATCGCTGGCATCTAAGTACGATGATTTATATGGTGGTGATGGTTTTGATGTACTTTGGAATTATCAGGATCCAAACCAAATTTTGATCAGTTTATATCAAAATCAATTTTACAGATCACAAAACGATGGAAGAACCTGGATTGCAAGTTCTGATGGGATAACTGGCGTTAGTCCATTTTTTTCCAAACTAGCTTCATCAAATTCAAAACCAAATAGGGTATTTACTGTAAGCTCTGAAGGTGTATTCAAGTCTGAGGATTTTGGAAAAAAGTGGTCGAAAACAGCAATAGCTGATAATTGGGGATTTTCCAATTTTATAGATATTAAAGTCTCCCTTTTCAATCATGACATCATTTGGGCCGGGAGTGGCATGACGGACAATTTGAACATGTTTGTTTCTACAGATGGAGGAAAGCAATTTATGCCAACATCAAATTTTGAAGGAGTCGAACTTGGTTTTATTTCTGGTTTGGCAACGCATCCAACCCAGGATTCCACTGCTTTTGTTCTATTCTCTTTTGCCGGAGGGCCCAAAATTTTGAGAACGGCAGACCTTGGAAAAACCTGGGAGGATATTAGCGGTTTTCATACCAATAAAGCAAGTGATAATGGATTCCCTGATGTAGCAGTATACTGCCTGCTTGTTCGCCCGGACAATCCTGAGATCCTTTGGGCAGGAACGGAAATCGGGATTTTTGAATCCGATGATGATGGGGTATCATGGACTTTTCTTGAAAGTGGATTGGGTGCAGCTTCAGTTTGGGAAATGAATGTTATGGACGACCAGGTGGTAATTGCAACTCATGGAAGAGGCATATTTACAGCCACTCTTGCGGAGACACAGGAAATTGTCATAGTTCCGGAAATAGTTGGTTCTGGAACTACGGTCAAAAGTGAATTGGCTGTCAAGTATTATTTAAATTCTCCATATGATTCCACGTTCGTTTTTTTTAATGACGTAGGTCACAAATTATATGATCAATCCGAAATAGGAGCATTCACTTCATTATTTACGGACGTTGTAAAAAATGATTCTATAAACATTATAATTATTGGTTATCGAAAAGGAAGGAAATATGTTTCAAACAGTGTATTTGCTTCATATTATGAAACAAATAATCCAGTTGCGACTTATATACAAAATTTTAATGAATCTACTGAAGACTTTACTGGTAACGGGTTTGATATTAAAATGTACTCTGGGTTTAATGATCCGGCGATACAGAGCGATCATCCCTACGATCAGGGAGAAGGTTTTGATAACAATGAGATTAATTATATCTACAATCTTAAAACACCAATTATTGTATCAGCCAGAAACTCTACAATTGAATTCGATAATGTGGCTATTGTTGAAAAAGGAGAGACTGGCAGTAGGTTTCCTTCTGCAGCGTTTTATGATTATGTGGTACTTGAAGGGACTCGTGATGGGATTACCTGGAAAACCATCGGAAAAGGATATGATGCTAGTAAAGATCCTAAATGGCTGGCAGCTTTTGATAAATCCTTACCTGGAGATGCGACAATGTTTGCAAAGGAAACATTAACATTATCCAATTTTTTTACACCAAAAGATACTGTGTTATTGCGATTCAGATTGTTTTCTGATCAGTTGTCAACAGGCTGGGGGTGGGCGATTGATAATTTAGCCATTCAGGTTCCTATTACCGGGATTGAGGTTATGGAAACCAAACGTGACTTTCATGTTTCTGTTTATCCAAACCCGGCAAATCGTATTGTTAATCTGGAGTACGAAACAGAACAAGAATTAAACGCACAGGTTTATATGACAAATCTCCAGGGTGGATTAGTTTTTCATGAAGACTTAGGCATTCAAGTCAAGGGAAAACACATTCATACAATTGATATATCCACGATGAGAAAAGGGCTTTATGTAGTGCAACTTCGTATGGGTAAAGAGATTAACGTTTCAAAGTTGGTAGTAGATTAATACTTTTCTAAAGTAGTTGTTATAAACAAAAACCCTCATTGAATTACTCCAATGAGGGTTTTTGTTTCTATTTATTAAAGTTTTTCCTTATTTTTTATCCTTGTCATCAACTTCTTCGTATTCGACGTCAGATACATCCGGTTCAGCGCTAGCACTTTGATCTCCTCCTGGAGCTCCACCACCTGCCTGAGGGCCACCATCAGCACCAGCCTGAGCTCCACCTGAGGCAGCATACATTTCCTGTGCAGCGCCTTCCCAGGCTTTGTTCATGCCTTCAATAGCTGAATCAATAGCTGCTAGATCCTGTGATTTGTGCGCATCTTTTAATTTCTGCAAAGCAGCTTCAATTGCTGTTTTATTTCCTTCGGAAATCTTTTCACCATATTCCTTGATTTGTTTTTCTGTTTGGAATATCAAGGAATCTGCAGAATTGATTTTTTCAATTTTTTCCTTCTCTGCTTTATCTGAATCTGCATTGGCTTCAGCCTCTTTCTTCATTTTTTCGATTTCAGCATCTGTTAAACCAGAAGAAGCTTCAATCCTGATTTTTTGTTCTTTTCCAGTACCCTTATCTTTTGCAGTCACGTGCAAAATTCCATTTGCGTCGATATCAAAACCAACCTCAATTTGCGGTACACCTCTTGGTGCTGGTGGTATTCCATCTAAATGGAAACGGCCAATTGTTCTGTTATCTCTTGCCAATGAACGCTCACCTTGTAGAACATGGATTTCAACAGAAGGTTGACTATCAGAAGCTGTTGAGAAAACTTCAGATTTCTTCGTTGGAATCGTTGTATTTGACTCAATTAATTTAGTAAACACGCCTCCCATTGTTTCAATACCCAAAGAAAGTGGTGTAACGTCCAATAGAAGTACATCTTTAACTTCACCTGTTAAAACACCTCCCTGGATTGCAGCACCAATTGCTACAACTTCATCAGGATTTACTCCTTTGGATGGTTTCTTTCCAAAAAAGGACTCAACAGATTCTTGTATTTTTGGGATCCTGGTGGAACCGCCAACTAATATAACATCGTCGATATCAGCAGGTGTCATGCCAGCATCAGCCAATGCTTTTTTGCATGGATCCAATGTCCTCCGCACCAAATCATCAGTCAACTGCTCAAATTTTGCTCTGGTTAGATTTCTAACTAAGTGTTTTGGAATTCCATCCACAGGCATAATATACGGCAAATTGATCTCAGTACTTGTAGAACTTGACAATTCTATTTTGGCTTTTTCTGAAGCTTCTTTTAGACGTTGTAAAGCCATTGGATCTTTTCTTAGATCAATATTTTCATCCTTCAAGAACTCCTCTGCAAGCCAGTTAATTATTTTTGAATCAAAGTCATCACCACCAAGGTGTACGTCTCCATTGGTAGATTTTACTTCGAATACACCATCTCCTAATTCAAGAATGGAAATATCGAAAGTTCCACCTCCAAGGTCGAAAACAGCAATTTTAATATCCTGATTTTTCTTGTCCATTCCATAAGCCAACGCTGCTGCTGTAGGTTCATTGATGATCCTTTTTACATCAAGTCCTGCAATTTGTCCGGCTTCTTTTGTGGCTTGTCGTTCAGCGTCATTAAAATACGCTGGAACAGTAATTACAGCTTCTGAAACAGTTGTTCCCAAATAGTCTTCTGCAGTTGACTTCATTTTTTGAAGTACCATTGCTGAAAGTTCCTGAGGTGTATAAAGTCTGTCTCCTATTTTTACACGCACTGTATCATTGTTGCCTTTTTCAACTTTGTAAGACATGTTTTTTCTTTCCTCACTTACCTCTGAGA
>JAHEMV010000363.1 GCA_024643455.1 Cytophagales bacterium | reverse complement strand
AATCATTTCAAAAGTCAGAAAGATTGCCAAACCCAGAAAAAGGGCTCACAATGACGATTTTAAGCATTTCTATGCCAGTACTTTATTTTTCTTTTGATACAAACTCCTTAAACTCCTCAGTTCCGACCACCCTGGTATTATATTTTTGTTGATACTCCTGATGCTTTTTATCCGATGGATAATGTGCTGTTTTTCCATAAGGATAGCTGGTCATGCCATGAAATGGGAGAGGAGCCACTGTTTGCCCCAGGGCAGTGTTCAGGTCGCCATCCTTTACCCATCCTACGCTGTAGATCAGGAAGTCGCGCTTCCAGCCTTCCTGGAGTTTAGGCAGTTTTTTGGCATCGAAAGTAATCGTGGTCTCATCACCGGCATTCGCAATGATGTACCTGTCATCGGCTCCCTGTAGCAACTCGGTCACATCGCCATATCGAGTGTAAGTGCCTGTGAGGTCGCGCCATTTCTGGCCGGTGCTCACGTCGTTGTAGTCAAACCAGTGTGGGCCATAGCGTCCTTCTTTTCTGAAGCTTCTGGAAAATCCGCGATAATGGTAATCCGCTGATTCAGGATTCATGGTCGTCATGGTGAGGTCCATATCTTCATCCTGTGCAAAGAAGACATAATCCCAATAAATCTCCATGTTGGTTCGGATGCGGACTTTACGTTCTTTGGACAGGAATTTATCACTCAGATCCACGATTACCGTTTTATTTTTCCCGCTTGGAAAACCGATTGATGGGATCACTTCCTGCCATTCCCCTTGCGCATTGATCACTTCCAGGGATGGATGTTTGATGTTGATTGCATCGGATTGCGACAAAGCCACATTGATGCTGGCATCGGTGGGGAAGATCCAGCCATTGAGAAACAAGTGCAGGTCTTTGGTGTCCGGAATAGCTCCCAGATCCAGGATCAGGTCTTTCATTTCGGTGACACCCTGGTAAGCCCCTTTCTGAAAATTGGAGATATATCGATCGTCTTTTTTGCTGATCAAATCCAACAGGTTGTTGCCTTTCCCATCAAAAGCAGAGATGGGGGTTTGGTGCTTTTTCACATTATAGACCTTCAGAGCAGGATAGGGAGGAGCGGCGAATTTTTCATCGACATAGACATCTGCATCGTCGGGATGATCGACGGCGATGAGTTTGATCTGATCGCAATAGATGGTTTCCCAGAGCTCTTCGGTCATCTGGATGGTGTATTTACCCTCTTTTTCATGAAGGAGTTCACCTGGGATTTTAAGGTATTCTTCCGAGGCATTGGCGAAGGCATAGGCCGCTTTACCTCCCATGATACCGAGAGGCATACCCAGTGCACTACGCCACATCATGTCTTTTACAAACACAAACTCCTCGCCATTCCAGGTATAAAGGAATGGACAACTGCCTTTGAGCTCCTGTTCTTCGATAAGGTTACGATCGCTGTCAGGGAAGAACATATTTTGCGGAACGCCATTGGTCCATAGAATTCGAACTACGTCAGCTTTGGTACGGCTTCCCATGCCAAAATGGACTACGGGAGAAGTTACCACTTGCATCTGATATAAATTTCCTGCTCTAACTTCTACTTTAGCACCGATACCAAAATGGTTGTTTTTACCGCTACCAGTACGCAACCCAACCAGGTTCATTTTTAGATGGTGATTGCCATTGCCACCGTCATTTCTGAAAAGTCTTAATTTACCATCGAGATCAGTCAGATAAAGATCCAAATCTCCATCTTCATTATAATCGGCAACTTCAACCTGAGTGCCGCCGGTAAGTTCCGATGGTAACAGACTATTGATTTCTTTAAAATTCCCCCAGCCATCATTATGAAAAAGCTGTACTCCTGATTCTTCGTCTTGCAGAGGTTCACCGACCACAAGGATATCCAAATGGCCATCATTATCCACGTCCAAAAATGTAGCATCATGGCCTTTTATTGATTTTAATACTGAAAATATACCAGCAGACGCTTTATCTTCTTCAAACGTTCCATCACTTTTATTTTTATACAGTCGATATGCAGAACCATCCATCGAGGTGATGAATAGGTCCAGATAACCATCATTATTGTAATCCCCAACTGCTACAGATCCTGAGCTTGTCATAGGTTGGATGCCTGTTTCTGAAGTGATATCCTTAAACTTTCCTTGCCGCAGATTAGTATAAAGTATATTATTGCCATCTTCCCTTAGTACGAATAAGTCAATATCACCATCATCATCAAAATCCCCGATTGCAGCATCCTTTGTTGTACTGGAATTTTGACCGAAACCCATTTCACTGCTTTCATCGCTAAAAGTACCGTCAGCGTTATTTCGCAACATCATATCATTTGATCCTCCCAGGAATAGATCCAAATCGCCATCATGATCTGCATCTAAAAACAATGCCATCCGGGCATCCAGGTCTGCTGGGTTTTCAAAAGCATCATCTGTTACATTTTTGAGTTTACCTTCACTGATATTTTGATATAACAAAATTCCATGATCTTTCAATATCAACAGGTCCAGATGGCCATCATTGTCATAATCAGCAAAAGTTGAAAACTGTTCTATATCGGTATGATCCAGGCCAGAACCTCTGGTTGACTCTTTAAACATGCCCAGGTCATTCAGCAATAGAAAATGAGCATAATCTCCATCGGATTTTTTACTTCCAAAATAGATATCCTCATCTCCGTCACCTTCAAGGTCACCAATGGAAAGATGAGCATTTCCCGGGATAAAGGATGCATCGAACTGCAGCCCGGCTGTGGCAGTCACATCGGTAAATTTCATTGCATCGAGCAGCGATTCTCCTTCCTGAAGAAAGGATGTTGTCGATTCACTAAAAGAAATCATTGGAAATCCGATCAGGGCACCACCAGGACCCTTTAGTTCTTTGATCCCTGCCTGATACGGAGTGGTCAACTTTAAAAAATTATGAAAAATCAACAAAGAAGTTAACCCTTCTTCCGTCTTTCCATTTTGAAGTGCTTCAATGGTTTTTTTGTAAAAATCTGCCGCCTCAGGAGTAAATTGCGGAAACTGCTGACCAATTTCCTCCATGTTTTTTAGCGCTTCATCGGTCTCTCCTTTTTGTATCAACAATTCTATCAATTGCAATCGTGGGACAATATTCGTTGGTGAAGCAGTTACTACCTTTGTTAAATATTCTGTCCGTGAAGCCTGGGACGTTGCATCTGAATTTTTCTGGTAAAGGTCAGCCAACTGATATAGCGTTTTTGCATCGTTGGGTGCAAATTTCAACGCCTCTTCCAATTCGGCAATTGCCTTGTCCGTTTCATTATTCAGTTCGAATGCTTTAGCCCGGATCAATCGTATATTCGTATCTTTTGGATCAATTTTTACCGCGGCATCCAATTGTTTGATTGCTTCTTTGTAATTATCCATTCGCAGATACACCAAACCAAGATTGGCAAAACCCAATGCTTCATCCGGTGCCAGGTTGGTAAGTTTCAAAAACTCTGTTTCAGCTTCTTCAAGTTTATTTTCTTCGAGATAGGCAAGTCCTAGTGTTCTTATGGTGATTTTATCTCTGGCCAGTTGTTTTTCGTCAACTGGTTTTTCTTTACAGTATTGTAATATCGAAACAGAAATAATAACGGATAATGCTAAAAAGGCAATTTTTTTCATGATGTTTTTCATGCGGTCAAACAGAATCTTTTCAAGCCGGCAATTTAGTTATTTTTTTTATCGTTTGAGATAATATTGTTAATTGGATAAGGTCCAATCATTAGATCTGTTTCCTAGTTTTCCAAATTTGATATTGCCCGTAATGCCTTTATATTCCAATGAATTAAAGTCTTTCCTAAGTGCTTCCGGATCTTCACCAAGTTTACGGATCGCTTCAATTCCAAGCATAATCCCATCGTAAATATAAGCCAGGGAAGGAGATGGATTCTTTCCAAATTTAGTAATGAATGCTTTCTCAAACGCATTTAAATCGGCAGCCTTACAATCTTTTGAACGTATGAATTGAATATTCTCAGTATTGGTCGGATTGAAATCATTTATAAAATTGAATACATTCAAAAAAGCATAGATCTTTATGTTAGGTTTAGCGGACTTAAACTTTTCAATGATTTCAGTGCTGTTTTTTTTTGTACCACAAACCACAATTGCCTCCCATGGATTTTTAATTATTTTTTGGATCAATTCATTCTCAGATAAGCTAATCAACGTATCTGGTTCAGGATAATTCTTCTTTTTTACCAGTTGCATTATGGATTCAACTGACTTTTTACCATCATAGTCATCAAATGATACCAAGGCAATATTTTTAAATTTTTCAAGCTCATAGATATTCTTAGTAAGTGCTTCTGCTTGTTGTCGATCGTCTGGGATCAATCGGAAATACCAGGGGACATATGCCCTTGACAGTGTTGGATCGCTTGACTGGGTTGATAATAATACTACATGCGATTTTGCTGTAACCTGTTCTGCCAAATGGGCATTTCTCCCATCAAGGGCATCAACGATAAGCGATACCTGATCATCATAGATCAATTCCACAGCTCGCTTAGAACCAACTCCCCAGGGGCCATCGCAGGATTTAGTTATCAATTCAAATTTTTTTCCATGATAGCCTCCATTGCTGTTCGCATGGTCCATTGCCAGTTCAGCAGCTTGTTTTGTGGTACGATCATTTGCGTCACGGATTAGCAATCCTATTTTTATGGTCTCTGTGGAAGTTTGGGAATACGTGTTAACTGGAATTGAAAACACAAGTGCTAATACAAGTAAACTCAGATAAGCTTGTCTTAAATCAGGGAAATTTCTAATAATTTTAATTTGATTATATACGAGGATAAAGAAGTAAGATCTTGCCTTTCTCAAGGAGGTTAATATTCTATTGAATCTAATTTCAGATTTTATTCTGTTAAGGATGAATTCTTTCACTTTTCAAAATTAGCTACCAATTCATGATCCCAAATCTTCCTCCCAACTGCTGGTGCTAGAATTTTCAATTCGTCAATAAGTTTTTTGAATTGGTCTGGATGTAACGATTGATCGCCATCACAAAGTGCGGATTCCGGTTGTTCATGAACCTCAATAATTAGTCCGTCTGCACCGGCTGCAATGGCTGCTTTGGCCATAGTACCTACCATCCAACGATGTCCAGTACCGTGGCTTGGATCCACTATTACTGGTAAATGGGTCATGCTTTTGAGCATTGGGATTGCATTTAGATCCAGTGTATTGCGATAGGCAGTTTCAAATGTCCGGATGCCGCGTTCACATAAAATCACCTGGTCATTACCCTGGCACAAAATATATTCTGCAGCCCAAAGAAATTCATCAATAGTGGCATTCATTCCACGCTTGAGTAGAACCGGTTTCTTACTTTGTCCTACTTCTTTGAGCAATGGAAAATTGCTCATATTTCTCGATCCTATCTGAAACACATCAGTATAAGCGCCTACAAGTTCAACTTGCCGGGTGTCCATTACTTCTGTTACAATTGGCATACCGGTTTCCAGTTTGGCCAGTTGGAGCAATTTAAGTCCTTCTTCTTCCAGACCCTGAAAACTATATGGAGAAGAGCGGGGTTTGAATGCTCCTCCCCGAAGGATTTGCGTCCCATACTTTTCTATTGACTTCGCTGTTGCAAGAAGTTGTTCTTTACTCTCCACAGCACATGGTCCTGCCATGATCACCAACCTATTACCACCAACTTTGATTCCCTGTACATCAACAATTGTGTGAT
>JAHEMV010000362.1 GCA_024643455.1 Cytophagales bacterium | reverse complement strand
GCCTGGATTCATGAAATCATATACAATGAATGGTATGATAGAAAATATGTAGAGAAATACTGCTATGGTTTTGATGAATTAAAAGCCCATGTGGCAAGTTTCACTCCTGAATGGGCATATGGAATTACCACGATAAAACCTCATGTGATCACTGAAACAGCAAAAGAAATGGCCAATGCCTCACCTGCTGTTATTATTCATCCAGGTCGACATGTTACCTGGTATGGAGATGATACTCAACGATTGCGAGCAATGGCGATTTTGAATGCATTATTAGGATCATGGGGAAGACGTGGGGGTTTTTATAGCCCAGAGAAAAAATCAGTGCCCAGTTTTCCGCATCCGGAATATCCAAAACCGAAAAAGACCTGGAGAGATGCACACCCAGGATTATATAATTTGGCTATAGAGGTGGTCTCAAATGATATTTGTGAATCTACAATTCCGTCTCCTGATCGGGATTGCAATTTCAAAGCGTGGATTGTCAATGGAACAAATTTAATTTTTACACTTCCAAACCAAAAGAAAACTCTTGAAGCCATTCAGGCACTTGAATTTATGGTAGCTATAGATACAATGCCGATGGAGATCACTGGATATGCAGATGTAGTTCTTCCTGAATGCACCTATTTAGAGCGCTATGATTATTGTAGAACAGATCAACATAGAGAACCGAGTATTGCATTGAGAATGCCGGCAACAGAACCAAAATACAATAGTAAGCCTGATTGGTGGATTGTACGTCAGTTGGCTACTAAAATGGGACTGGATGAATATTTTAATTGGAACAACATCGAAGAAGTCCTGGACTGGCAGCTGAAACAAGTTGGAACTTCCCTTGAAGAAATGAAAAAAATAGGGATAAAGAAATTCCCAAGAGAATTTGATGATCTCTATTTTGGTGAAGATGAAGATATAGAATTTAATACCAACACGGGGAAAATTGAACTTTATTCCACTGATCTGGAGGCCGAAGGTTTTGATCCGATGCCAGTTTACACTGCTCATCCTCAGCCAGAGGCGGGATTTTATCGCCTGAATTATGGCAGAAATCCTGCGCATACCTTTAGTCGAACAGCCAACAATCCAAACCTGACTGACCTGCTGGATGAAAATACACTCTGGGTAAATCCTATAGTTGCTAAAGAGTGGGAATTGAAAGGTGGACAGGAAGTCTGGCTTGAAAATCAGGATGGAATTTTATCCACTTTTCCCATAAAAGTTCGTATCACAGAGCGCATTCGTCACGATTCGGTCTATATGGTCCATGGATTTGGCCATGCTGAAAAGAAATTAACAAGATCGTATGGTAAAGGAGCGAGTGACACCGAATTGATTTCAAACGTAATGTTAGACCCAATCATGGGAGGCACTGGTATGCGAGGTAATTTTGTAACATTTAGATTAGAAAACCCACACACTAAGGAGGAGGTAGCGTCATGAGATATGCAATGGCAGTAGATACTAAGAAATGCGTTGGTTGTAGTGACTGCGTTGTCGCTTGTCAGACTGAAAACAACGTCCCCATCGGATATTGTAGAGATTGGATCGTAGAAGTAACTGATGGCACCTATCCTCAACTCGAACTCGAAATAAGATCGGAACGATGTAACCATTGTGACAATTCACCATGTGTAAGATGTTGCCCTACCGGAGCATCTCATTATAGTGATGGTGGTATTGTATTAGTAACTCACGATAAGTGTATTGGCTGTGGAGCATGTATTGCTTCCTGCCCATACGATGCCAGATATCCGCATCCTGATGGTTATGTAGACAAATGCACATTCTGCATACATAGGGTTCAAAAAGGCCAAAAACCAGCTTGTGTAGAAGTTTGTCCTACAAAATGCATGTACTTCGGCGATCTTGATGACCCTAATAGTGATGTATCAAAAGTGCTGAAAAAGAGAAAGTATAAAACATTGATCCCTGAAGCAGGTACCAAACCTCAACTCTATTTTTTGATTTAAAAAAATTTGCTGATATCATGAAAGAAGAATTAATAATAAGCGGAAGGATGAATTACAAGGTAGACCCTACCTTGCATATCTGGGGATGGGAAATTCCTCTATATCTTTTTTTGGGAGGACTTGCAGCAGGTATTCTGTTCTTTGCAGCTCTTTATTATTTAAGAGGAAAAGAAAACCAATATCAATTCGCTGTAAAATGGGTGCCGATGTTTGCTCCATTTTTTCTAATCATCGGTTTGGGGGCACTGTTCCTTGATCTGCATCATAAACTATATTTCTGGAGATTGTACACCAGTATCAAATTGCAATCACCGATGTCTTGGGGTGCGTGGACGTTGATGGTTGTTACACCACTTTCACTGGTCTGGTCTGCAACTTATGTTAGAGAGTTATATCCCAAGTGGGATTGGAAATTAAAATGGATATTCGACCTGGAGGCTTTTTTAATAAAGAACCGAAGAATTTTAGCCTGGATTATGATCGTTTATGCGGTAATTCTAGGAATTTACACCGGTATTCTGCTTTCAGCATTTAATGCCCGTCCACTGTGGAATACATCCATTCTTGGACCATTGTTCCTGGTTTCAGGTCTGTCAGCAGGAGCTGCGATGATCATGATGCTGTCCAAAAATCCATTGGAAAGAATTAAATTCAGTCAAATAGATCTTCTCCTTATTGCGATCGAATTGGCGCTGATTATACATATGTTCATGGGTTTCAGGGCAAGTACACAAGTACAAATCGATGCTGGAGCAATGTTTCTTGGTGGACCATATACCTTGCCCTTCTGGATATTTGTTGTTTTTATGGGCATGATTTTACCTGCATTTCTTGAATTTTGGGAATTAAAAGGAAATCATGTTCCGTCGTACATCCCAGGTGTCCTGATCATATTCGGCAGTGTTATGTTGCGCTTTATCATCGTCTATGCCGGGCAAGCTAGCAGGTATCTATATTAATCAAAACAGAAAAAAATATCAATTATGGAAAATAAAGGCAATAAATACATGAATCCCTACCTGGCCGGGTTACTACTTGGCGTGGTGTTGCTGGCTTCATTTTACCTTACTGGAAGAGGACTTGGCGCTAGTGGAGCTATGAAAAGTGTGGTGGTAAGTGGTGTAGACAAAGTATCTCATGACTATGCCGAAAATTCACATTTTTATTCCAAGTACATTTCCAATGATCAAAAACCATTGAGATCATGGCTCGTACTAGAAGTTTTTGGCGTTTTGATAGGTGGTTTTATTTCAGGGGCACTAAGTGGCAGATTGAATTTGAAACTTGAAAAATCTCCAAAAATCACCAACAGAAAGCGTATATGGATGGCAATAATAGGTGGGGCACTGTTTGGCTTCGGTTCACAACTCGGCCGGGGATGTACTAGCGGTGCAGCCCTTAGTGGCATGGCAGTTATGTCGCTTGCTGGTTATGTGACTATGATGGCGATCTTCGGAACAGCCTTCGCATTGGCATACTTTTTTAGAAAAAATTGGATTTAACATTTTAAAAAAAATATATAATGGGACCTATTATTCCTTTATTTGAAATATCAGAAGAAATCAATTTGTTGATCGCCTTCCTTATAGGTATAGGGTTTGGATTTGCCCTGGAGCAGGCTGGATTTAGCTCAAGCAGGAAACTTGCAGGCATGTTTTATGGTTATGATATTACAGTGCTAAAAGTATTTTTCACTGCAGCAATTGTAGCTATGCTCGGACTACTTTTCATGAATTATATGGGCATGATCGATATGAGTATCGTTTATGTCAATGAATATTATATGGCATCTGCCATAATTGGTGGAGTGATCATGGGAGCAGGTTTTATAATTGGTGGTTTTTGCCCTGGCACAAGTGTATGCGCTGCAGCAATTGGTAAAATTGACGCCATGTATTTTATTGGCGGCAGTCTTATAGGCATTTTGATTTTTGGTCAAACCTACCCACTCTGGGAAAAACTTTATAATGCACAATACCTGGGATCACTAAAGCTTTCCGACAGTCTCGGCATAAAGGATGGTATACTTGGACTACTGGTGATCGTAGCAGCCATCCTCATGTTTTGGTTGGGGGAATTGGCAGAAAAACGTTTTAAAAGAGAAGACATTAGTAAGGAAATTTAAATAAACTAAATTATGAAAGCCAGATTTATTCTATCCCTAATATTAGTCAGCCTTGGCCTGGTCGCTGCAATTTTACCACAGAAAAAGAACTCTTCGATCGAGCTAGACGCACAACAACTACTCAATGAAATCCAACAGGAAAATCACTTAATTTCCACGGATGAAATGGCCAATGCATTGATCAATAATGATCCGGAATACCAGTTGATCGATCTAAGATCCGAAACTGAATATAAACAATACAGTCTTCCGGGCTCGATCAACATTCCTTTTGAAAAACTATTTGATGCTGAATGGGCACCTTACATTGATCAGATTGCGAGAAAAAATGTATTCTACTCCAACGGCACTACTTTATCAAGCGAAGCATGGATGCTTACAAAACAAAGAGGATTCAAAAACAATTACATTCTTCAAGGTGGACTGAACGAGTGGTATACAACCATCATTGAACCGGAAGTACCTGCTTCTATCAACGGTGAAGAAGCCATTAACGATTATGAGGCCAGACTTGGAGCAAAGCAGTTTTTTACCGGTGCCGGTGCAGTAAACAACGCCTCTGCTAATACAGATGCTAAAAAACCTGTTGCAAGAAAGAAAAAGAAAATGGTTGCCGGTGGTTGCAGCTAAAAAATATGGAATAAAATCGCGATATGGATTTTTTGATACTAACAAACTTCCATTCGTATAACATTTAAGGTATTTAATATGAAAAGACCATATATAAAGTTACTCGGATTGATTATCGTCTTGTTGACGGTCGGGCTGGTATTTACCTCCTTACAAACCAGTAAAAAATATAAATTTGATACAAAAGCTATTGAGCTTCATAAAGAACTGGTGTCATCGACCCACTTCATTGATCCTCAAAAAGCATCGGAAATCCTTTCAAAACAACATGATGAATATATTTTTGTCGATATCCGCAATCCAAGGGAATTTGACAATTTTCATATCGAAGGTGCAGTGAACGTTCCTATGCAACAAATTCTGGATGATCAATTTATTTCTTTCCTGAAAAATGATAAAACAAAAGTCCTCTACAGTAATGAAAGTATTGAGGCAGATCAAATCAGACTGCTACTTACACAATTCGGATATTCCAACCTTTTTGTCTTACAAGGAGGGGCAAATTACTGGAAAGAAAACATGATTTCTAAGGATGTCTTTAAATCCAAAGGAGAATATGACGATGAAAAACTTAAATTTGACATCAGCAAATTGACTGCCACAGAGTAAACGGAATTAATTAATAAATTTCAGGCACAAAAGTCTGTTCATAAAAAGGAGGACGAACGTAGTTTTCGTCCTTTTTTATTTTTGGGAGTTTTACTTCTGGTTCAGCTTCATATACATAAGGTATTTTACTGATTAGATGAGCAATACAGTTGAGTCGGGCTTTCTTTTGTGAATCCGCATTTACAACAAACCAAGGGGAAATGCGCGTGTCTGTATAGTGAAACATCTCATCCTTAGCTTTTGAATACTCCGCCCACTTGGTCCTGGATTGTAAATCCATAGGGCTGAATTTCCACCGTTTCAATGGATTGTTAATCCGTTCTTTAAATCGCTTTTCCTGCTCTTTGTCGCTAACTGAGAACCAGT
>JAHEMV010000361.1 GCA_024643455.1 Cytophagales bacterium | reverse complement strand
CTCTTAATTATGACAATCAACCGGTTGAAGGAGCCCCGGATGCAGATTATGTGTTCTCTACAGGCCTGGGTTGGGAATGGTGATAAATTAGTATGATGAATTCTTTAAAAATATACCATAATTGGCGAGAGAGAAATTCGGTTTAATGAAGTATTTTAAAAAAAAGTGTTGTCCAAATATAGAAATTGAAAACATCCTACATAAATCCGTGTTGAGTAAAAGAATGAAATATTAAATAAACAATCTAAAATTGACCTTAACCGTCTATGACGGAACAGAATTAATATTTTAAAAAGTTGACTAAACAAATCTAAAACGTATGAAAAAAAATCTAAGAGTAATTTTCGTGGCACTATTTGTCCTGGTGTGGGTAGGTAGTTATGGCCAAACCAAAAAGCCCAATATCCTTGTGATATGGGGAGATGATATAGGCACCTGGAACATCAGCCATAATAACAGAGGCATGATGGGTTATCAAACACCTAACATTGACAGACTTGCAAATGAAGGTGTTTCTTTTACTGATTATTACGCGCAGCAAAGTTGTACAGCTGGTCGCGCAGCTTTTATTAGTGGTTCAGTGCCAGTACGCTCTGGTATGACTAAAGTTGGTTTACCTGGGGCGCCACAAGGATGGCAAATGACCGATGTTACCATGGCTACCGTTTTAAAAAGCCAGGGTTACAAAACCGGGCAATTTGGTAAAAATCATGAGGGTGACCGAAATGAACATTTACCAACGATGCATGGTTTTGATGAGTTTTTAGGAAATCTGTACCATTTAAATGCCGAAGAAGAACCAGAAAATTTTGATTACCCTCGAGATTTGGTTTTAAAAAGTGGTAAAACATTTCTTGAAACATTTGGTCCTAGAGGTGTGATGCACTCTTGGGCGACAGATAAAGATGATCCAACAGTTGACCCTCGTTTTGGTAAAGTAGGTAAACAACGTATTGAAGATACCGGGCCATTGACTAAAAAACGTATGGAAACCATCGATGATGAAACTGTTGCAGCTGCAACCGATTTTATTAAGCGTGCTGTAAAGTCTGGAGAACCATTTTTTGTATGGTGGAATGGAACACGTATGCATTTTCGTACACATGTTAAAGCAGAAAATCGTCACCCAGGAAATGATGAATATACTGATGGGATGATAGAACATGATATGCATGTCGGGCAGTTGCTAAAATTAATTGATGATTTAGGAATAACAGACAACACCATTGTACAATATAGTACTGATAACGGCCCACATTATAATACATGGCCAGATGCTGGTACTACACCATTCCGTAGTGAGAAAAACAGTAACTGGGAAGGTGCTTATAGAGTTCCTGCCTTTGTGCGTTGGCCAGGACATTTCCCAGCAAACGTAACACTTAATGGTATTGTAGCTCATGAAGATTGGTTGCCTACGTTTGCAGCTGCTGCTGGAAATCCAAATGTTACAGAACAATTGTTAAAAGGTACAGAGTTGAATGGTCGTAAATATCGTAATCATATTGATGGTTACAACATGTTGGATTATTTAACCGGAAAAACAAAAGAGTCACCACGTAATGAATTTTGGTACGTTAATGACGATGGTCAAATTGTGGCAGCCCGTTACCAAGATTGGAAAGTGGTATTTTTAGAAAATAGAGGTGAAGCCTTTGGCGTTTGGCGTGAACCGTTTATTGAATTACGAGCGCCGCTGCTATTTAATCTACGTCGTGATCCCTTTGAAAAGGCGCAGCACAATGCAACCATCTATAACGATTGGTTTATTGACAGACCTTTTGTGATAGTGCCAATTCAAGGTTTGGCTGCTAGATTTTTAATGACTATGAAGGAGTTTCCACCAAGTCAATCGCCTGGTTCTTTCAATTTATCTAAAATTGAAGAACAATTAAGGTCAACGGGTGGTGGCAATTAAATGTTTTTTAATATCCCATAAGTAGCATATAATATTAAGTCCATGTTACTTAAAATAAATATATTTAAATTGGCAGCAAGAAATGGAATCCCATTAAAAGCTGCCAATTTTTTTAAACACATCACCATGAAAAAAATAGTTAACATTCTACTTATTTTAATTGTATTCGTAGCATGTAAAAATAATGTAGATACCAAAGAAACACTTGAAACAAATGCTGGAAATAGCGCTGATCCTTTACCATCTTGGAATGAGGGTAACACAAAAAACTCAATCCTGAGCTTTGTGGAAAAGGCCACATCTACATCAAGCCCTGATTTCATTCCATTAGAAGACCGGATAACCACATTTGATAATGATGGGACACTCTGGGCAGAGCAACCGATGTATTTTCAGTTGTTTTTTGCCATTGATCGGGTAAAGGCACTGGCGCCGGAGCATCCCGAATGGAAAGATCAGGAGCCTTTCAAATCTATTTTGAATAATGATCTGCAAGGAGTCATGCAATCCGGTGAAGCTGGGCTGCTGCAAATTGTAATGAATACCCATGCCGGAATATCAACTGATGAATTTGATGGAATTGTAAAGGACTGGGCCAGTAAGGCCCGACATCCCATGCTGAACCGACCTTATACCGACCTTGTTTATCAACCCATGCTAGAGCTCCTGAATTATTTGAGAGCCAATGATTTTAAGACCTATATTGTTTCCGGAGGGGGTGTTGATTTTATGCGTGCTCTGGTCACAGAAGTCTATGGTATTCCTGCTGAGCAAATAATTGGAAGCACCACCAAATCTTCGTACGAATATAATGATGGAAATCCAGTAATTAAAAAACTTCCTGAGATTGGCATCATTGATGACAAAGCAGGCAAACCTATTAATATTGAAAATATCATTGGCAAGAAGCCGGTATTTTGTGGTGGTAATTCAGACGGAGACCTACAGATGTTGCAGTGGACAGCTTCTAATACGAATAAAAGTTTTATGCTCTATGTACATCACACCGATTCTGTTCGTGAATGGGCCTATGACAGAAATTCGCATATTGGCAAACTTGACCAGGGACTCGATCAGGCCATGAATGATGGTTGGACAGTAGTAGATATGCAAAAAGATTGGAAGGTAATTTATCCTTTCGAACTGAATTGATTCTTTCTTTAAATAAAGATTTCGATTATCGGACTGGTTATATTTATGCTGTCATCCACATCTTAACGCTTTTACAAAATTGAATTTTATTGCGTTGATTTAGATTATACAATAAATATTTGAATAACCTTTTAAGTGAAACTAAAATGAAACAAAAACTGCCAACTATTGTAGTTTTGATAACGGTCGTAGCTCTGATGAGTTGCGGGGAAAACAAATCTGGATTTTATGACCAAAGCGCCATTCAGGCACTAGACAAACTAAGTGAAACCATTGGAAACCTCAGCTCAGCCAGTTTTACCATCAATACGGAAATCGTAACAAATGATGGAGCAACGGATACCATCGTAAAACA
Organism: Cytophagales bacterium; assembly: GCA_024643455.1. GTDB lineage: Bacteria > Bacteroidota > Bacteroidia > Cytophagales > Cyclobacteriaceae > JAAUQL01. The sequence goes on along the minus strand of JAHEMV010000361.1, from coordinate 2,278 downwards.
GAGTGATGTGTATTTGAGTGGTTCAAATCAAATGTATGTATATTTCAGTAGAGCTGATGTCAGAAAAGGATATTGGTACAAGGATGCAAAATTGTCGGTATTGGACTTCGATCATGATCAATATGACGAAGTGCCTGCACCAGCTACAATCATGGAAACCATTGACTCGATTCATAACCGATACAATATTGATTTTCCAGCCGCTGATTTTCTTTACCCCACACTTACGGATGATCTCATGGCCCAGTTTGATACCATAGCAGTTCTCGGTTCCAAAGTCATTGATGATGTGTCCTGCAAAGAGATCAACGCCACCAATGCAAACCTCGATGTGTACATGTTGATTGATGAAGCCACTAATCTTCCAAAGCAACTGGAGATATATCATTTAGGTGAAAGGAATGGTGAAACCTTTATTGCTACTTATTCCAATTGGAGGACCAATCCCAATTTGCCAGACGAACTTTTTGAGTTTTCACCACCTGCTAGTTCAACAAAAACATCCATCTTTAAATAACAATTGAAAATGAAGACCTATAAATTAAACCATATAATTCTGATTTTGGTTTTTGCCTTTCTTTCTGGTGAAATATTAGCCCAGCGAATGCAACACGCACCTGCAAGAGGAGGAGGTGGTGGAGCACGACCGAGTGGATCAATCAACGGTGGAGCGTCAAGGACTGCATCCAGACCACAAACCAGTCAGGCTTCAAAACCAAGCTATACTCCCAAGACACAAAACAGAGCAAATACAACAGCCAGCAGGCCACAAGTTTCCAATAGGAAAACTGAGATCAATAATAACCGGACTGGGAATGAAAATAAAATTGGTGGTGGAGGAAACAAGATTAATATTGACAACAGCAAAAACGTAAATGTGAATGTTAACAGAAATGTCCGTGTAAATAATTACCATAGCAACCGATACTACAATGGTCATCGTGGATATTATCCTTATCATTACCACCCATACCGGCCATATTATTATGGTCCGGTTTGGCATCCTTTCGGATTTTTTGTGGCAACGATGTTTACCACAGCGGTAATTGTCTCGCTCAATAATCAACCTTATTACTACAACCAGGGAGTGTATTACGTGGAAGTGAATAACGGGTATAATTCTGTTCCTCCTCCAGTTAATATCACTATAAACAATTTGCCTGATGGTGTGGAATCTGTGACGCTCAATGACCTGACGTATTACTATTATGCGGGGACATTCTATGAAAAAGTGAGTGACGGTTTTAAGGTAATTGTAGCACCGGACGGAGCCATGGTATTGAACATTCCGGATGGAGGAGAAGAACTTGAAATCGATGGTAATAAATACGTATTCTATAATGATACGTATTTTCAGCCACTTGCCAAGGATGGAAAGGATTTATACCAGGTCGTGTCTATGGAAGAGAATTAGTAACACATTATTCCTGGCAGGATTTTAAATCTATATATTAATTCAAAAGAACGCCAAATAACCTATTTACAAAATAACCTTGTTGCCATGCTTATCGCAGCATGGTTATTTTGTTATTTTTAGCATGAGTTCGCAGGCATAAAGAATATTAAATTCAAATTGTAAAAGGAAATAATTTTTATTCTAAAATGGTAAATTGAACATTTATCTGCTAACCACACTAAAATACCAGATGTCTAAAAAAAATATCTTAAGGATTCTCATCGGAATTTTTCTCCTCATTATTATTCTGTTGGCTTCTATGCCTCTTGTCGTCCGCAAGATTGCAATTAAGAACAGCAAGGAATGGATAGGAAGAAGCATTAGTCTGGAAAAATTAAAGGTGAATTATTTTACTGGAACTATAAAGCTTATTGATTTCAAAATGTTTGAAGCCAATGATACTTCAGTTTTTGTTGGTTTTGATACCCTGGTCATAGATACGGAACCCTACCGATATATCAGCAATGAAATTGTGATTGAACAGCTTTACTTAAAGGGATTGAATATTTATGTAGCAATGAATGATTCTTCGTTCAATTTTGATGATCTGGTTGCATTTCATCAATCCGACACATCTGTTAACGTTGATGATACTATCCCTGGCGAACCTTTGCGATTTGAATTTTCGAACCTCGAACTAAAAGACGCCTTTTTTACCGGAAAAGACCTTACGCTTGATAAGCAGGTGGAATTGAGCAATATCGACTTCTTCGTTCCCTTTATCTCCTGGGATCAGGAACATAAAAGTGAGGCGGGTCTGCGTTTTGATTTTAAAAACGGTGGATTTTTTGAATCAAATATAGACATAGATCCCATGGGAGG
>JAHEMV010000360.1 GCA_024643455.1 Cytophagales bacterium | reverse complement strand
CGATTTGAAACCTGCCTGCAAATCGTATCGTTCGCGTTTAACTCTATACCTGCCGCAACCAAAGTCTCAGTTAGTTCTTGAAACTTATGTACACTTTTTGTTGTCTGGCTAAATAAAGTAATTTTCTTTGGTAACTTTTTTAAATCCAACTCATCAATATCCTGAAAAACTACTGCTTCATTCCTTGTCTGTCCTTTTAGCCCCAAAACTTCTGCGTGCCCATGCTTACCATAAATATATATTTTTTCATTTTTATCATAAGCATTTCTTATGCGATTTTGCAATTTTAGCACTACAGGACAAGAAGCATCAATGAGCTCCAAATCATTTTCCAATGCAATTTTGTAGGTAGAAGGTGGTTCGCCATGGGCTCTAATGAGTACCTTTTCATTTTTTAGGGATCGTAAATCTTCATGATCTATAATTTTTAAACCCTTATGCTCAAGACGCTTCACTTCTTCATCATTATGTACAATATCACCCAGACAATACAAATAATCTTGTTCTTGTAGGATTTCCTCTGCCATCTCAATAGCATATACTACTCCGAAACAAAATCCAGAGTTCCTGTCAATTTCAATATTTAAATTTAATGACTTCATGCCTATAACTATATCCCTGAGGGTACCATGTTATTTATCGAAAATTTATATTGTATATATGTTTTTATAAGTAATGTGATTTTTTCTGAATCGGGAATTCGAATACGACGATCCATTATTTGTGATACCGGGCAGGATTTGATTTTTGAAAATAGTTTTAAATAATAAATATAAGCAAGATACACTCCAATGCTCGCTCCCTTTGGTAACTTTTTAATCCCTTTTAATGCATCATCAAAATCTTGCTTAATATCCGATTCAATTTGCATTTTAATTTTATCATCAAACTTTTCAATATCTAAATCGGGAAAATAAATTCGACCTCTTTCTCTAAAATCACTTTTTATATCTCTTAGAAAATTTACTTTTTGAAAGGCCGCTCCAAGGCTTTTTGCAGGTGATACCAATTCATTAAATAAATCAAAATTCCTATCACAAAATACTTTGAGACACATCAATCCAACAACTTCAGCCGACCCGTAAATGTATTTTTCGTACATAGCCTGATTATAATCAACAGGTTTTAGATCCATTTTCATACTTTGGAAAAATGCATCAATATAACTTGCATCGATTTGATATTTATTGACAATAAGCTGGAAGGAATGTAAGATTGGATTTAGGCTTATTTTTTCATTTATTGCTTTATAGGTCTGTTGCTCAAAATCTGCTAATAACTTCTCTTTATTGTGATCATGAAAAGTATCTACAATCTCATCAGCATACCGTACAAAACCATAAATAGCATAAATGGGGTAATGATATTTCTTTGCTAAAACTTTTATCCCCAAACTGAATGAGGTACTATAGTTGTTAGTCACATTTTTGCTGCATTCAAACGTAGTATAATCGAATAAATTCATGGGCATCATGTGATTATTAAATGGATAAGTCTTTGACTACTTCATTTGCCACAACCTCACCTGATATCAGGGATGGCGGCACACCAGGACCAGGTACTGTTAGTTGTCCTGTATAATACAAATTTTTTACCTTCTTACTTTTTATTGAAGGTTTTAATATAGCAGTTTGTCTAAGCGTATTTGCTAAGCCATATGCATTACCCTTAAATGAGTTATAATCTGAGATGAACTCTTTATGCGCATAAGACTTTTTATAGATGATAAAAGGCCTGAGGTCTTCTCCAAAATGCCTTTCAAAACGATCAAATACAAGGTTGAAATATTTTTCCCTTATTATTTCATTATCTTCAATTCCGGAAGCCACAGGTATTAGAACAACCATATTTTCACAACCATTCGGCGCTACATCTTTATCTGTTTTGGAAGGAACATTTACATAAAATAAGGGTTTTTCTGGCCAAACTTTAGTTTCGTAAATCGATTCCGCATGCGGCCCAAATGGCTCGTCAAAAAACAAAACATGATGCTTGAGCATTGGCAATTTTCTATTGAATCCTAAATAAAATAATAATGAAGATGGTGCAAGTAATCTTGTCTTCCAATATTTTTCAGAATAAGATCTGAATTTTTTGGGAAGAATCTGAGTCTCCACATGATGATAGTCTGCACCAGCAACTACAACATCGACTCTATGAGACTCCTTTCTTGTTTTAACATGAGTGACTCGATTTGATTCAAATTCAAATCCCATAACTTCGTCATCGAAACTAAATTCCACACCACTATTTCGAGCTAACTTAGTCATTGCATTCACCACAGCCTTCATCCCGCCTACTGGATACCAAGTCCCTAATTTAATATCTGCATAATTCATTAATGAATAAAGTGCCGGGGTATTTTTGGCTAATGCTCCTAAAAAAAGTATAGGAAATTCGAGTAGCTGACGAATCTTTGAATGTTGAAAATACTTGTTAATATGGGATTGAAATGACATAAAAATATCCATTTTCACCATATCGATCAGGAGTTTAACACTCATAAATTCCCACAACGACCTTGCCGGTTTATAAACCAGATTATTTATCCCAACTTTATATTTGTATGCAGCTTCATCAAGAAATTTATCGAGTTTAGTAGCACTACCTTTTTCCAGCGATTCAAAAACATTCCTAAATAGGTTATAATCTGCAGGAATATCCAATTCATCGTCTTTGCCAAAAACAACTGTATAGGAAGGGTCCAACCGTATTAAGGAATAAAAATCAGAAGTTTGCTTACCAAATTGTTTAAAATATCGCTCAAATACATCAGGCATCCAATACCAGCTTGGACCCATGTCAAACTTAAATCCATTTTCTACAAGTTGCCTGGCTCTGCCACCTGCCTGCTGGTTTTTTTCCAAAATTGTTACGCTAAATCCAGCCTTTGCCAGAAATGTAGCCGCCGAAAGACCGGCAAACCCGGCACCAATAACAATTGCCTGCTTGGAAGACATTAACTCTAGTTAGTAGCGTATTGATTTAATTTGTATTTCAACTCTTTTCTTGCAATATGAATCCTGTTCTTAACAGTTCCGATTGGAATTGCCAGTTTTTCAGCAATTTCATGGTATTTAAAACCTTTGAAATGCATTAGGAAAGGAACTTTGTAGGTGTCATCCAATTTCTCTATGGCTTTTTTGATATCCTTCATAGCGAATTTTCCATATGCCGAATTTTCAATAGAACTGGTAGAAGAATTAATGTAATGCAAATTATCCGTAGTATCAATAAAAGTATTCTTTCTAATCATTCGCTGATAATTTGTAATAAAAGTATTCTTCATAATCGTGTACATCCAGGCTTTAAGGTTGGTCCCTTCAGTGTACTTCTCGCGATTTGAAAATGCTTTTAACATAGTTTCTTGCAAAAGATCATTTGCATCTTCCAAATCTCTGGTTAGACGCATTGCAAAAGGTTTAAGTGAACCTGATAATCTGTCGATGGTGTAGCCGAATTCTAATGCCGTCATGATGTTATTCTTTTTGTTTAGATAAAGTTATACAATCTTATACGTAATTCAAATTATTTGTTTAACTTATTTTTATTTTTATTAAACATTTTTATTTAAAGCTTTTTGACAAATATTAGTAAAATCAAATTTATATGCAGCAAAATACCCTTCTAATAAGCCTATATATTGGATTAATGCTATTTAAAATAATTCTAAATAATATTATGGATTTTACAGAAATACTTTGAAAGGTAAACGTTTAACTATAAAAGTTGTTTTGCTAAACAATTTATTTTAAATCTAAATAAAAATAAAACAATTAAATAGTGAAAAAGGTCATGCAATTGACAAAAGAACTATTAGTTTCAAAGGAATATAAAACGTATTTAAGGAAGTCTTAAAAAAATAGTCGCCCACAGGCCCACACTAATAAATCATTAATTTGGACTTTTAAGTTTCAAAAGATGCAAACGAAAACTACAGTTTTGATTTTGAGTCAGTAAACTCAATAAGGTCTTGAAGCTTATTGAGTAGTATCATGTTTTTAGGAATATCCATATCCTGACCGACGACCTGATGACCCGTTACGAGTATTTTGGAGTTTTTGAACGATTTTGATAATTTATATAGATACTGCTGAACCTCATTAATCGGTGGAGAGGTTGTCAATACTGTCAGGAGATAATCCGGATTATGATTTTCATAAATCTCAAGTAAATCAGAAAGAGGCACATTTTGCCCTATATAGATCACTTTATTATTTCTAGACTTGATGATGTAAGAAGAAAAAAGTAAGCTCATCTCATGAAGTTCATTTTCAGGCAAATAGAGTAAATACTTTTGATTAAAGCTCGACGAACTGACCATCTGGCCATCAATCGCAACTATAATTTTCTGCCTGACCAAATTGGATATAAAATGTTCCTGAGCTGGTGCTATTGCCCCAGTTTGCCAAAGAATTCCAATTTTTTGAAAAAATGGATATATAAGATTGAGCATTGTTCGCTCAAATCCTATCTGTAAAATATTCGTACTTAATATTTTTTCAAATCGTTCTTCGTCCAATTCGAGCATTGATAGTGTTAAACCTTGTATTTGGTCTGAAAATCCAAGCTTTTTGTCCATAAGTTGCATTACTTCATGCTGCAAATCCTCTTGTTGCATGGTGCAAATCCTTGAAATTTTATGCCCGTTATCCTTGAGTAAGGCTATATTAAGCACCAATCTTAGGTCCGAATCATCATAATACCGAATATTAGTGTCCGTCCTTTTAGGAGTTATAAAATTATATCGTTGCTCCCAAATGCGTAAGGTGTGCGCTTTGATTCCCGATAATTGCTCGATTTCTTTTATAGAATAGTAGGACACGTTATTTAAACTTTAATCTTCTAAAGTATAATCAAAAAAATGACTCATATTGTTTAAAGATTGTAAATAATTATTTCACAAATAAATCAATAATTTATCCACAAAAATTACATCTTATTGATTATAAGCCTTTTACAAAATTTGATATGTTTAACAAAACTAATAAAAGAATAGAAATATAATTCATAAACAGTTTTAAATACTCATCCTTCCTTGTCCATTAGTTCTAATTCTTTTCTGATAATTTGACTAAATTCACGCCATTGATTGGTTTATCCATTTACACCACTGACCTGGACAAACCAATTTTATTTAAACTTCAAAAATACAATACGATGCGACTTTTTAATCCTTCAACTTACATCAACAGAAGAAAGCAACTTGCCAGTCATGTAAAATCAGGCGTTATTCTCCTGATCGGTAATGATGAAACTCCTATGAATTATCAGGACAACACTTACCCTTTTCGGCAGGATTCTACCTTTTTATATTTCTTTGGGTTGAGCAAAGCCAAACTTGCAGCCACAATTGATTGTGAAACTGGTGAAAGTACGCTATTTGGTAACGATCCAAGCATTGATGAAATCGTATGGACAGGGCCGCAAAAGTGTCTGGCGGATTATGCCTCAAAAGTTGGAGTTTCCAAAACCTATGAATTTAAAACCCTATTTGAAGTCATTCAAAAGTCTATTGCGTCAGGTAGAAATATTCATTTTATACACCCTTATAAGCCTGACCATCTGATACTGCTAGCTGATATGCTTCAAATTTCTATTGAAAAGGTGAGTGGTTCATATTCTAAAAAACTGATCGAAGGCATTGTAAAGCAACGTTTATACAAGTCAGCTGAAGAGTTGACTGAAATCGATAAAGCGGTTAATATCACCG
>JAHEMV010000359.1 GCA_024643455.1 Cytophagales bacterium | reverse complement strand
GTTGAAAACAATATTCCAATTGTTAGTCTTACTTTTCCAGTCAAAGAGAACAAATCCTGGGATGGTAATAAGCTGAATGACCGAGGAATCGATGAGTTTGAAATGATTGATATAAATAAACATTACTCAGATGCATATGGTGATTATTCAAAAACACTGAAAGTTATTCAGGAAGAGTTGCCTGATGTATATGTGCAATCTGTTTCTAAAAAGGAGATTTATGCAGAGGACCTGGGTTTGATTTATAAAGAAAATATTATATTGAATTTCAGACAAGGCGATGATTACGGTAAAGAGGTGATCGAGTCCGGTATAAAATATTACCAGTATCTAATCGAATATGGTGAAAAATAAGCTTGTCATTGTGTTGATGTCCTTTTTATTCGCCTTTCCCTCATTTGGGAAGGTAAACCGGTATATGGTTTTTTTCAAGGATAAAAATAATAGCACTTTTTCCATAGATAAGCCAGAAGCTTTTTTATCCACCAGGGCGATCGAAAGAAGAACTAAGCAAAATATTAGTATTGTCCCAAATGATCTTCCTGTATCTGAAAGCTACCTGAACGATCTTAGAAATTTAGATCAGATAAGCGTTATTTTCCCATCGAAATGGGCAAATGGAGTATTAGTAGAAATGGATGAAAGTAGAGTTGATGAACTAAAATCGATATATTTTGTAAATGATATAATTTATGTAGCCCCAGGAAGCAGGATCAATACAAATGCAAATGGCGGGCGAATGGCGAAAGTAAAAGAGGTTACAAATGACCCCTTCGATGGCAACCAGACCAAAGCTCAAAACGAGTTTATTGGTGTTGATGTTATGCATAAATTAGGATATCATGGGGAAGGAATGCTTATCGCTGTTTTTGATTCGGGATTTGATTTTGTAGATCAATCTTCTTACTTCTCACACCTTTTCAAAGAAAATAGTATTAGAGGAACTAAAGATTTTGTCAGGGGATCTTCAAATGTTTTTCAATATGATTCTCATGGATCCAAGGTACTTTCCTGTATTTCTGCTTTTAGCGAAGGTGAATATACCGGAACAGCGCCTTTGTCTGATTTAATTTTGTGTGTTACTGAAGATATAAGTTCTGAATATAGGATTGAAGAATATAACTGGCTTTTTGCAGCAGAATATGCAGATAGTGCTGGAGTAGATATTATTAATTCGTCAGTTGGATATTCCTATTTTGATGATGAAAGTATGAATTATACCTATGCTGACATGAATGGCAATACAACTGTGATCACAAAGGCCGCTGATATGGCAGCTTCAAAAGGTATTCTTGTAGTATCTAGTGTTGGCAATGAAGGAAATAACACCTGGAAATACCTCAATGCACCATCAGATGGCGATTCTGTCATGTCTGTTGGGGCAGTCACCTATGATATGGATCGATCTAATTTTAGCTCATTTGGTCCAACTAGCGACGGAAGGATTAAGCCTGATATTACCTCGTTGGGATCATGGGTAAAGATTGTTTATAAAAATGACATCTCTTTTGCCAACGGCACCTCCTTTTCATCACCAATGGTAGCCGGACTTGCAGCAGGTTTATGGCAGGCCTATCCTCAACTAACCAATATGGAAGTGATGCAGTATTTGAAAATAACTGCCAGTCAATCTGATGCACCAGATACTGCCATGGGTTATGGAATTCCTAATTTCATCAGGGCATTTAATAAGATTAAAGTAGTGGAAGGTGATATTGTGAACAAATTTGTAGTTTTTCCAAACCCGGTTACAAACCGAAGAATTATCAATTTCTATATTGATCCGACGACCGAACCCAATATTGCAGAGCTTTATTTTTATGATTTGAAAGGGAGTTTTTTGCAAAAGAAGGTATTTCAAATAAAAAATTCATTGGACCCGGTTGAAATTGATGTGTCCTTTTTGAATCCCGGATCATATATCCTCAATTATGTTATAGACGGGGAAACCAAAAAATCAAAAATTGTTGTACAATAAATCATTTTTCAAATGTCTTTAATAGCACCATCCATATTAAATTCTGATTTTTTAGAGTTGGGAGACACATTAGAAATGATCAATCACAGCGATGCAGATTGGGTACACTTGGATGTTATGGACGGTTCGTTTGTGCCTAATATTTCTTTTGGTATCCCTATAGTGGAAGCAGCCAAACGTATCACTAAAAAACCTTTGGACGTTCATCTAATGATCGTTAATCCGGAAAAGTATATAGACGGCTTTAGAAAAGCTGGAGCTGACCTGATAAACATCCATTACGAAGCCTGCAAGGAAAAAGATTTGAAATCTATACTTAGAGAGATAAAGGATTCAGGAGCAAGGCCAGCCCTGGCAATCAATCCGGATACACCGATCAAGCAAATTTTTGATTTTGCTGAGTATATCGATATGGTGTTGATTATGTCTGTTTTTCCAGGGTTTGGTGGACAAAAATTCATAGCGGAAACATACAATCGGGTCATGGAATTAAAGCAATTTTTTATTCAGAATCAGTTAAATACACTTATCCAGGTAGACGGTGGTGTGTCACTGGACAACATTTCAAAATTAAAATCAGTAGGCGTGGATGTGATGGTAGTGGGCAGTGTGATTTTTAAAGCAGAAAGTCCAACTAAAACCATTTCCAAACTCAAATCGCTTGTACGATAGCATTTGAAACCACACTAAATGAAAGCAATCTATTTTATTTTTTTACTTTTTCCCATTGGCTTAAACGCCTTTTGCCAGACTGATGATTTGGTATTGAATGGAGAAGTAGTGGATAAAATGAAGTTGCCTATTCAGAATGTATCCGTACAGGTAGAAGGAATGCCCATAGGAACGATCACGGATACCGTTGGTAAATTTAGCTTAAAAATTAATCAAGAATATTTCGATAAATATCTGATATTGAGGCATATACAATATGAGGAGAAAAAAGTACTTTTGTCTTCGTTACTTGATCCAATCAACCCTCAAAAGGTTTTTATAACTATCGAATTGCAGGATTCATTGCGTATTTTGGATCAGGTAAATGTGACGGATAAAAAACTGGATGATATCAATACACCAGCAAGTACTTTCGAGTTAAATCCGATTAATTCCAAATTCGCGCCTTCTCCATTTCAAGATATAAGTAGTCTTTTAATCACACTTCCAGGTGTTACTAGCAGGAATGAGTTTTCAACCGGATATTCAGTCCGTGGTGGAAATTACGATGAAAATCTAGTTTATGTAAATAATATACCGGTGTACAGACCACAGATCGTTACTTCCGGTGAACAGGAAGGATTGAGTTTTATTAATACGGATCTGGTTCAGGGCATTGAGTTTTCTTCTGGGGGGTGGGAGTCAAAATATGGAGATGGGCTTGCATCGACATTAAATGTAAAATACAAGACACCTGAAAAGTTTGCCGGATCAATCGATATTAGTCTTTTGGGAGGAGCTGCACATGTAGAAGGGATTTCTAAAAATGGAAGAATATCTTATTTGCTTGGTAGCAGGTTGAAATCATCAACGTACCTATTGAATACCCTGGAAACAGATGGAGAGTATAGACCACGTTTTACGGATGTTCAAGCGTATGTCAATTATGATATTTCGAAAGAAAAGGAAAAAGGAAAAACGGAAATTGGTGTTCTATTTTCCTATGCCCGCAATAAATACCTTGTTCAGCCAACAAACCGAGAAACTACTTTTGGTACGTTCAACAACCAATTGAGATTGTATGTCGCTTTTGATGGTCAGGAAAAACTCACCTATGATACCTGGCAAAGTGGTATTACTATGAGCCATCGAATATCAAAAAGGTGGTTAAGTCATTTGATATTTTCCGGTACCTATTCCCGTGAACGGGAATATTATGACATTGAAAGTGGATATTTGCTATGTAATGTTGATAATAATCCATCTTCTACAGGTTTTAATAAATGTCTTACCAATATTGGTATTGGCACAAATTATTATTCAGGGCGAAATTTATTGGACGCCACATTACTTAATATCGAGGAGCGTAATGAGGTAATTATTAATGCCAACAATACGATGGAGTTTGGATTTGGTTATTCCTATCATGATTTTGATGATGTCCTGAATGAATATGAATTTACTGACTCAGTAGATTATGTGACCATTACGGATGCAGTAAATTCAAAATCACAAATTAGTTACTCAAGAATTCAAGCTTATTGGCAAAATACTACATCGATCAACAGCAACCAGTCACTAACCTATGGAATTAGAGGCCTTTTTCAGGATTTCAATAATGATTTGCTGATTAGTCCAAGGATTCAATATTCCCTGAGGCCGATGCAGTTGCGAAATACGTATTTACGGGCTTCTGTAGGATTATATCAACAACCACCTTTGTACAGGGAGTTTAGAAATAATGAAGGTGAGCTCAATGATCAAGTAAAAGCACAATCTTCGATGCACAGTATTGTGGGGATGGATGTGGGTTTTTCTAAATGGGGAAGACCATTTAAGTTTACAACAGAGATGTACTACAAATATTTATGGAATGTAAATCCATATGATATTGAAAATGTGCGCATTAGGTATTATGCAGAAAATATTGCTAAAGCATATGCTGCCGGAATCGATTTCAGATTAAGTGGAGAATTCATCCCCGGTCAGGAATCCTGGTTTAGTCTGGGACTACTTTCTACAAAGGAAGATATCAAGACAGATAATCGTGGCTATATTCCAAGACCTACTGATCAAATGGTGAATTTTGGCATATTTTTTCAGGACCATATTCCAAATAATCCATCATTTCAGGTCCACTTGAGGTTGCTGTTTTCTACTGGATTGCCATTTTCACCACCAAATAATCCTGAATATAGAAATAGTTTCAGGGGAAGTGATTATCAGCGAGTAGATATTGGATTTTCAAAAATCTTTACGTTCGATTTGCAGAATAAAAATTCATTTTTCAAGTCATTATGGCTTAGTGCAGAGATTCTTAATCTCACAGGACACCAAAACACCATTTCGTACTATTGGGTAAATGATGTCAATAATAATTTCTATGCGGTTCCCAACTCGTTATCGCAACGTTTTTTTAATTTACGCGTAAGTTTAAAGTTTTAAAATTGTTATTTATTTTATTCAGATATTGGATTTGAAATCAAACTTTCAAATGTGATTTGAGTAAAAATGGCTGAATAATTCATGATTATTGAACCGTATTTTAGGTTGATAAACAGGTTTTATAAAATGCAAATCCTATTAATATCTGATTTTTATTATATTGCATGCTTGAAAAATATTTAACATAACTAATTAAGCGAAAATTGAAAAAAATGATGAGAAAAGTAATGAATGGAATGTTAGCCTTAGGAATGATAATGGCTGTTGGTTTTATTAATGTAAATGCTCAAGATGTAACAGATGCGGATGTGAAAAACTACGCCATAATTGAGCTTGCCAAAAATAGTATTATTGATGGAATAAGCCCGATGGTGAATGAAATGATTGAGAAACAGGAAGGTATGACAGGTCAGCGATACCAGGAATTACAAGGTGCCGGAAAAGATGCTGCAAAATTGAAAGCAATTGAAGCACTCGATTGGGAAATAAAATTCTATAATTTGGTGGATAAGCAAATCGAAAAAAAGAAAAGTGCAGCAACAGATGTAGTAAAACTTTTAGCTTCCAATGCAATGGGCGCGGCTAGTTATAAAGCGACAAAAGCTGCTATAGATTCAGATCCTGCAATAAAAGCTAAATTCGAAGGTTTTTTAGC
>JAHEMV010000358.1 GCA_024643455.1 Cytophagales bacterium | reverse complement strand
CTTATTCTGATTACACAACGATTCATGAAATAATAATGCGTAAATATGACCTACTAGAAGATAAACCTCTTAAAAACGCTAAATTTTACAATAAATGGGTGCCAATAGTTGGGACAATATCTGGACTTTTAGCTTTGCTGGTAGGACTAATGAAAATATTAAAATAACGATCTACAACAATGGCGAGCATCCATAGGGTCTTATCGAGAGTTTCAAGCGTGGTCCCATACTGGGTTTTTAAGGAGTTTGTTGGTGATCAACGCTCGAAGCCATCGCAGCGATTTAATCCCTACGCATGCTAGCCGAGCCGTTATGGCAACTTATGAAAATTAAACAAAAATCATGTTACAGACGACCGTAATTGAAAAATTTGATGATTTAATTAAAATCGGAATTACACTTGGTATGAATTGGTTTCGGGGCCATTCAGAAGTAATTGGAGAGTTAGTCCCTGGGATTTATAGAAAATCATTTTCCAATGAATTGTATATGGAATTTAGACCAAAAGTTGAATTTGAACTTGCTGAAGATTTTAAAAGAAAAGCGCCATCAGTAGCTAGGAATTTACCAAATGTCGATAATCATCTCGAATGGTTATTTTTAATGCAACACCATGGAGTTCCAACGAGATTATTAGATTGGTCGGAAAATATTTTAGTTGCATCCTTCTTTGCTGTTGAAACTAAATATGATAAAGATGGTGAATTATGGACTTTATTGCCTTGGAAGTTAAACGAAAGTCATGGTTATTATGGACTACCAATAATTAATAAAGATCCCACTTTACAATTTCTTTCACATGAAATATTCCATAACAATCCAAATAAACTTAAAGAAAAATATGGATTATCAGAAATTCCGAAAATCCCAATGGCATTATTACCTCCATTAATGCATCCAAGGATGAATGTCCAACAAAGTTGTTTTACTATTCATCCAAGACCACTAGAAAATTTTAGTATTACTGATATAATTCAAGACAATAATTATTTAATGAGATACATAATTCCAAAAGAATTGAAAAAACCGATTAAAAGTAGTCTTCAATATTTGGGAATAACATATCGTTCCTTATTTCCTGAATTAGATGGACTTGCAAAATCGTTAAAATATGACCTAAATACAGTCGCATGGGGTCAACCAGAACCATTATTTTTTAAAGAATATAAATAAAATACGTTGCCTAACAATAGCGGCTGTTACACAACTCTCAAATAGGTTCAAATAAATCAAACAACAAATAATCGAATTTCTATTGCTGCATAAACGATCTCGACGAGTAGGATAGCCAGCGCATCAAATTACCATCGTCGCTCCGGTGCTGAACAATAATTGCTAAAAAATCCAAAGCAAATTATATTTTTTTTCAAACACAAAAACAATATCTGTGTTGTAACAATCAATAGAACGTAAAACCTTTAGCGCCGTGAAAAAAATAGTATCGAATTTTAATTTCCTGATTGCCTTATTATTTGTTATTCCCGTATTTGGACAAAATGAGGCATCCAAAGATTTGGACGTCCTGATCGGTTTGCCTCTGGAAGAAGCACATGCTAAATTGAATGAGATGGGATTTGAGATTGCTCATTCCAGTCTTTTTAACAGTAATCAACTTTGGTATAATGAAACGAAAAACGAATGTATCGCTTTTAGTTTTTCAAAAGGGGATAATCACACGGTAGAAATGATACAAGCAGGGAAAGAGAAAAAATGTATTCAAGGTGTTAAGGCAGCAAGAAAAGTTTGGGCAAGCTACATTGATGGGAGCTCCGGTGTAAGCTCCGCCGGTATTGACAGCGAACGCGGAAAACTTAGTCAGGAAGGTTATGCCGTTTCGTATTGGATCAAAGACGCGTCGCCGGGGAAGACTATGGAAGTATGGTATAATGAACCAAAACAACTGTGTAAAAGCATTATTTGGGATTCTGCCGGCAAAAACAATGTGAAGGTGATAGACAGAGATCCGAGATTAGGAAAGAACCCGGCTCCGATTTATACTACAAATCTCCAATAAAATTAAGGTTGAACGCTAGTGTTTATTGAAAAAATGAGAATTAAAGAATTGGCCGTAGTTGGGTTGATAGTCTTATCATTTACGGGATGTAAAAACGGAACTGAAAAATCCGAAAGTACGGCACTCGAAGCAGAAACAAGAGAGGAACCGGAACAGTCTTTGAATATTTACGGAAACTATGTTTCAGAAGATTACGACAAAAGAAATGAAGGTTACGATTGGGTTTCCGTTGCCGTAAGCGATGCCGGTCCGGATAAACTTAACATACGTGTCAGGTCACGCGCTGACCGAAAAAAACCAACCTGTACGTTTGATGCCATAGCCACAAAATTGAACGATACAAGCTATTTCTCTTATCTCTCAGGGAAAAAAATTCTGTATACTTTCGAAAACAATACAATTATAATTCAACCTGAAAAAAAAGAAGATGAAGGTGAACTTTTCTTTTATTGTTCCGGCGGAGCGAGTGTGGCCGGCACGTACAAAAAAATAGCAGGAACTATAGATGACACCCAGGTAGATAAGACCTTATTTAGTAAGGTATTAAATTTACAGGGTATCGGGTTTAATATTTCATCTATAAAAGAGGATGGTAAAAACACACTAACGGTAATGCCCTTCGGTTTAGAAATTAGTAACAGTGCCGTAACCATAGAAATTAGCGGTGTCGTTACGAATGCTGAGATTGAAGATCTGAATTCTGACGGTTCTCCGGAAGTTTTAGTTTACACCCAAACGGAAGATGAGGGGAAATACGGTAATGTCTATGGATTTACAACGAATTTTAAAAAGTCAATGAGTTTCATCTATTTCCCGCCAATAACCGAAAACGCGGATCTAAAACAAGGTTATCATGGCCACGATGAATTTGCTATTGTAGAAACATCCTTGGTGCAGCGTTTCCCGATTTATGAAAACGGTACAGCGACCGGTAAAATGAGGCAAATATCCTATACGTTAAAAGATGGTGAAGCTACCAGAAGTTTTAAGGTTGACAACGTAACCGAATACTAAGAAACTACCGTTAATAATGACAGCACCTGAAATCGATCAGGATTCCAGGTCACTGGTTTTTGCACAGGCTAAATTATTTTTATACCTCAAATTCTACCCATAAAGGGAAATGGTCTGAAATACGATAAGAAAGTTGAGATAAGGTAATTCCTCTGTTTTGCAACACAAGTCCGCGAAATATAAGATTAAAATTTTATTTGGCAGTAGCACAGGGTGCAGATTGCCTCCATTCCCTCTTGCGCTTCAAAGCAGAATGGCTTAACTTGTTATAGCAATAGGGTCAGTTGACCCTATACATTTCTGGCTTGAAAAGAAGAAATGAGTTCAATCAATAGTCACCATTAAACTATCCGACCATGAAAAGAATTGTCTTTTTTGTACTTAGCATTATATTTTCCTTTTCCCTGGAATCCCACGCACAGGACGAAATGCTGGAGAAAGGATTCAGCGTCAAATTCTCTTTTGGATTTCCTGCTTCTGAATATGGCTATAGCGGGGATTTAGCACTTCCGGACGAATTGCGCATCAAAACTACCTATGGATTGGAGATTGGCAACCAGTGGTATTTATTGAAGAAGGAGCGATTTGGCCTTGGACTGGATGTCAACTGGTTCGATCTCATATATGGACATGCGAATATGGATGATTTCCTAAGTGGCACAATTAAATTCAAGACATTGGAGGGTTCATTTCTTGAATTTGGACCGGTTGTTACGTTTGCCTTGAACGACTATCTGGCCATTGAGGGTTATTACAATCTGAGGCCTACCTATTTCGTGAGCTACTATTATGAGAATTCTGATGATTATGTGCTGGTGCAGAATTTTAGCTTTATGAATGCAATGGGTTTTGGAGTCCGCTTAAAATTTGTGTACGTGGGATATGAGTACACTTTTGGTACTGTAAAAGGAAACGTAAGTGGTGGTGGGTATTTTGAAGATATTGCAGACTTTATTCCAGATCAAAACATGGATGGGATTAGCTCCAAACTGATTATCGGATTTCAATTTTAGTTTTGACTAAAACCATAATTCATTTTTTATAACAAGGAATAAAAAATTTTAGCTTGAACAGTAATAATTCATGGGATGCTTTGGTTCAATTTTTTTGTAACATGATAGGAAATCGCTTCGGTATCCAGCACAAACGCTCAGCATAAGTAACCTGGCTGTCCGCAGGTAGTCGGAGTTTTTCACGGAGTGTGACAATCTGTTTGCTTTCTGTAACATCATAGCAAATAGCAGGCAGATCCTTACGCCTTCGGCTCTGGATGACGGCTGTTTACTGGTTTGGTTCGGCTCTGTCATCCTTTCAAATTTATTTCAAATTCGCAAGTAGTAAACACCTGTCATCCTGCCTAACCTCCGTCATCCCGCACTTGATGCGGGATCTCTATCGATCTGCAATGATCTCTTAAATCGTCCCCCACACCCCTGGTACATCTGCAAATCACCTAGGACCTACCCGCAATGAACTAAAATAGCATGAGAAATGTTGATCCTGCTTTATACCAATACTTTCCAGTAAAATTTACTACATTGAGTGAGCATGTTTTTAGTATGCTGGTTTAGGATTTAGTGTCTAAAGGGACAAAAACAGATTTTTCATGTAAATCCATGATTCCCATGATCGATTCAGAAAGAGAAAATAGTGGAAGAGCTGGTTTAATTAATTCTGTGGTTATGGATAACACACTGAAATAAAATCATATAACTACCAGATGCGAATAGCATGTAGTTGTAAACAATTAAAATAATTATCTATGAAAAAAGAAAACTTCATTCTAAAAATTTATTCAATAACACTGACCTTAATATTAGGTTTTATTTTTGTGTCTGGTTTCAAATCTAGCAATTCAAACGAAAGGTTCACCGAAATCACAGTTGAGCGGATTAACGTAATTGAGCCTGATGGTAAACTTAAAATGGTGATTAGTAATCAAAAATGTCAACATCCGGGAATGATGAATGGGGAAGCTTATGAAGCGCGAGATAGGGCTCCAGGAATTTTATTTTTTAATGAAGAGCAAGATGAAGTTGGGGGATTGGGTTATTCAGGAAGTAAGGAAGAAGGTGGGAACAATGTATATTTATCAATTGATCAATACAAAAATGATCAGGTGATGCAATTAATGCATTATACTAATAATGATGGAGATAATCGATATGGACTGCTACTTTGGGAAAGAGATAAAAAGTTTACTATGCCAATGATACATACTACCATGGACTCTCTAGACAATGAGGGTTTTAATTATAGGCAAAAATTGGAATATATGAAAATTAAGAATGGTGGAGAGCCAATTACTGCACAGAGAATGTTTATAGGCAATAATTATAACAGAGAGACAGGTTTGTTTATACAGGATAAATTTGGTGTTGACAGATTGCGTTTTTATGTAGATTCAAACAATTCCCCTAAAATTGAAGTACTGGATGAAAAAGGCACAATAATCAAAAATATATTGGAAAAATAAACTGTTTACAACAAAAAATATGGTGCATTTGGCAGATAGCGTTAGAATGAGGAGTCTATCAATAAAGAAATAATGTAGTAAATTGAAAAATATGAGCGTTGAAATGCCAAACGCACCATACCCAAACCGTTATTTGGAATTACTACAAATCGCATGCGACGGAAATGGAAATTTAAGAATATATTTAACCTATCAACTTTCTTATAAATATTAAATTATCAAATCCACTCATTATGTATTATAGA
>JAHEMV010000357.1 GCA_024643455.1 Cytophagales bacterium | reverse complement strand
TTATAAAAGCTGCCGCAGCACCAGTAAAATTACTTTCTGGTTTGATTGGAGCTGATCCAAAAGATATCGAATCCATAGAATACGATTACCTGGATACTGTTTTTACAGAAAAACGTCAAAGGCAGATTGATTTATTATTGCAATTGGAAAAGCAGAAACCAGATTTGGAAATTGAATTAATCTATCTTAATGATCCGGAATTGGAAAAGAATGAGATTGCGATGGCTGAGGTTGGAAAAGTTTTTCGGGATAGAGAAAAGAAAGATTATAAACAGGATAAGGAAGCTTTTGAAGCATTTGTACACACTGAAGTAAATTCAGACACTATGAATATTTTGAAAGCGTGTCTTCAGCTTGTTGATCAAAACATAATTGACTCCTTATTTGATCAAAATAACCAAAAAAGAATTTTTGACATTGAACAATATCTGACTCTAACTAATGATTCAACCGAAATTGTGGTTATCCCGAGAAAACCAGATGCTCCTAAAAATTTGGGCAGTAAACCATTATTCGATATAAAATATAGTATGAAGGAAGAAAATCTGCCTTAATGCGATTCAATCAAGTTTATTAGGATCCTGATTCAGGAAGCTATTTCAGCGTCCATGTTTTGAAAATTAGCTCCAAATAAATATCCTAGGTATTGCTTTTAAAAGAAATGGAGGCCATTGGTTGATCGGATAGTTTAAGATTTAATTTATACAAAATAGAATCAGCTTGTTTCGTGGAATTAACAGATTCTATTTGAATTGTATCAGAAGAAAAAGCGATATTTTTGTCACTCGTGACGTTTACTGTCAATTCATTATTTGAGACAATCGTACCTAATTTTTGAGCTTCAGAAAAATCCAATTTAAGCTCATTATCTTTAACCTCAATTTTTGAGACCATGTGATGTGCGAGTTGTTTTTGAAAAAAAACCGAATTTTTGGCAAGCATAGTATCTTGTCTTTCATTATAAGGAGCAAGTAAATCAACCCATCCCTGGACGATTTCAGCGTTTCTTTCCGGATCTTCATGCAATAGGTTAGGCCAGTGCAATCCGCATGTTGGTCCAGTGATACCATGCTCAGGCTTAGGGCCGATTACGTTCCAGTCAAATATATCGGTTCCTCGATCTACAGTTATGATTCCGGAATCAACTCCAAAAATCCCATGTTGTACAGCTTCCCTGTTGAACATGCTTTCGAAAGGTGTATTGATATAGGTAAATCCTCTATTCATGATTAATTCTGCTAAACTTATATCATTACCCTTGGTTACACCAAAGCTGTGTCTGAATGCGTTGGGCACAAATGATTTGGGAAGCTCTCCAAGTTTATTTTGATGCATAATTGCTGCATAAGCATCCAGATGTTGTTCAAGGATTTCTTTCGGTCGCATTATCCCTTCATCATCTGCCCACTCTGCACGAGAAAATTTACCATTGGTCCACCATTCGTGCCCAAGACCGTGAACCGTGATTTCAAAATGCTGTTGATTCGCAGTAATCATGTCAGCGGTTTCATCAAGCCAAGGCCCCACCCATTTGCTATTGTCCCAATTTTCACCCATCCAGGTGCTATGAGGAACATTTCTCAAAATATTTTGCCTATCCCATTCACCCAGGACCATAGCCGCCTGAGGCCTGATTCCCAACCCTTTTCCTAAATCAATAATGGCCTTATAATCAGCAATTACGTGATTGCGATTAATCCCTGTCCGATAGGGTTCCTGGTATAAACTACCATCTTTTCCAGACCACCATCCAACATCATCTATGACAACCTGAATAGGCATTGGGATACTGGCAGTCAGTTTAATATTTGATTGGACACTATTCCCACAACTTACTAAAAGGTTCCCGGACATTGTTCCTATTGCTGCGGTAGCAAGTCCTTTTATTGAATTTTTTGTAAATTTTCGTCTATTCATTTTATTCTCTTAAATCCAAAAAATATTTTATTCATAACTGAAAGTAATGGCATCCTTTGCTTTGTAATTTGGTTATTCTTCTTTTTTTACCATCAATATAAGATTATTGATTTGAAAATCACCTTATTTTCAAACAGTTGGATCTATTAATCTGCAACAAATGAACATCAAATGCGATTACTTTGTCGATTAGGTTAACTTCGCAAATGATACGCCTTTGGTTGCACAAATGCTCTGATCCCCTGGTAAGAAAGTGTTGATCCCAAACCAGAATTTTTCCTACCGGACCACGGAACATTTGGACTCACGCGGTCACAGCAATTCCAGTAAACCGTACCCGTATTGAGTTGTGAAAGCACTTTCTCGGCTCTGGATTGGTCGGAAGAAAATACTGCAGAAGTTAGACCATATTCCGTATCCTGCATCAATGCCAGAGCCTCTTCATCACTTTTTACTTTCTGAATTCCAATGATTGGGCCAAATGACTCTTCTTTCATTACGAGCATATTGTGATTTACCTCACTCAATATAGTCGGTTTAATAAAATACCCTTTACCTTCAATTTTCTTGCCGCCGGTAAGTACTTTAGCTCCTTTATTCTTTGCGTCAGTTATTTGATTTAATAGTATTTCAATCTGCGGAGCCCTGGTGACCGGACCGATAAATGTGCCTTCTGCAATTGGATCCCCAATCTTATATCCTTCAACTTCTTTTACAAATTCTGCTGTGAACGTGTCATAAATATGTTCATGTACATAAATCCGTTCGACTGCACAACAGCTCTGGCCGTTATTATAAAATGCTCCTTCAGCAGCATTGATAGCTGCCTGTTTAATATCCGGCACATCATCTACAATGTACAATGGATCTTTCCCTCCAAGTTCGAGTTGTAGCGGGACAAGTTTTGGCGCTACTTTTTCAGCGATATATTTTCCTGTCTTGTAAGAGCCGGTAAAATAATATCCGTCTAAATCAGTTTCCAAAAGTATATTCCCGACAGTTCCTTCACCAATAGCACAATCGAAGACGTCATCGGGAATTCCTGCTTTATAAAGAAGCTCCCGGAATTTCAGGCCTGTCAAGCTTGCAAATTCCGAAGGCTTGTAAAGGACTGCATTTCCGCTAACCAAAGCATACAGAAAAATATTGTAGCCGACGTTGTATGGGAAATTCCAGGCCGAAATATTTCCTATTACTCCAAGAGGTTCATAGACAATCTTTTCTGTTGTTGGACCCTCGAAAATGAGTTCTTCTTTGAGCCATTTCTCAGCATTGGATTTGAGGTGTTCTATACGATTTTGAGCTCCTCGAATTTCATTTATGGATTGCTGCAAAGGCTTTCCCGTTTCTGAGGTAAGAATTTTTGCCAGTTCATCAATATTTTCTTGTACCAATTCGCCGAAGCGAACGATGCAGGCTAATCGTTGATTGACCGGAAGGGCCGCCCATTTTTTCTGCCCGATTTTTAATTTTTTAAACTTTTCATCAATTGATGCTTTATCATCAACTGGGATATCCGCAATGATTTCTTCTGTAGCAGGATTTATTATTTTCATTTCAAATGGTTTTTAATTTTTTACATGCCCGATGAACATATTAAACAATCGGTCGGCTGGTAATACCAGGTCCTTGAGTGTTTCCGAAAACTCGGGATGCCACTGAACCCCCAATACACGTCCCGAAGGAGCATCTGTATATTCCATCGCTTCGATGATGCCATCTTCTCTGGAAACTGCCAATACGTTTAAATTATTTCCCAACACTTTCACCCCTTGGTGATGAACGGAATTCACGACTGGATCTTGAATATCTTTGTATAATTCACTCAGCACGTTTTTTCCGGAGAAATCAATGCCGTGATGAACCGAATCGTATTTTATTGCATCGCGATGCGATAAGGTTTCCGGTTTCTGTGTGGCAATATCCTGGTACAAGGATCCGCCGAAATACACATTCATCAACTGCATGCCTCTGCAAATAGCCAGAATGGGTTTATTGTTATTTAAAGCAAATTTCATGATTTCTAACTCATATTGATCGCGATGAGCATCGCCCAGCCATTTGCCCGGAACAATTGGTTTTTCTCCATAAGTACTCGGAGCCAGATCGCTTCCTCCTTGAAAAATAAAACCATCTAACTCTTCAAGAATTTCTCTTAGCTTATCTTTTTCAAGATCCGGGATCAATACAGGCAAGATTCCTTTTTGAGTCACATAGCGAAACATATCGTTTTCTACATAACTCAGAGACTTAGGTCCGAATACAGTGCGGGTCACATCCGGATAAAAGAAACAAGCCGTTATACCGATTTTTATCATATATTATAAAGCCTCGGTATATAATTTTTTGAAATCCTCCTGAGTTACTGGTTTAGGATTGTTGGGATGGCAAAAATCTGCAATGGCTAGAGCAGACAAAGGGTCAATATGTTCCCTGTTGACACCCACCTCGCTCAGTTTTTTAGGCAGCCCAATTTTTTTGTTAAGATCAAATATAAAATCTACAACTTTATCCCCACTATTTGCTCCCAGATTCATATGATATCCCATCGTATCAAATCTGTCTTCAAATCCGTTGTAATTAAACTTTAATCCATATGGCAAATTAACGGCATTTGCTAATCCGTGGTGTGTATCGAGCAAGCTTGACATAGGATGAGCAAGACTATGCACAATCCCCAGTCCTTTCTGAAATGCCACAGCGCCCATTAAAGAAGCAATCATCATTTTACTTCTGGATTCAACATCTGGATTTACGGTCGCTTTTTCAATAGAATCAATAATCAATGAAATTCCCTCAAGTGCAATACCGTCGCAAATTGGGTGATAGTTTTTTGCTAAATAAGCCTCCATGTTGTGCGTCAGCGCATCCATTCCCGTTGCGGCAGTAATATGCGGTGGAAGATCCATAGTCAGCAAAGGATCAGCAAAGACCATTTTTGCCAGTAACTTGGGATGGAAAAGAATCCGCTTTTTCCTGGATTCATCTTCTGAAATGATGGCACTTCTGCCCACTTCGCTACCGGTTCCGGCGGTTGTCGGCACGGTGATAAAATAGGGGACATCTTCTGTAATAAATTTGTCTCCGCCGATCAGATCATCGTATTCAAACAAATCCCGGTGATGATTTATCCGCAATAAAATTGCACGAGCAACATCCATTGCAACTCCACCTCCAATGCCAATCACACAATCTCTTTTAGTGGCATGATACATTTCGGCACCTTTCAGCACATCCGATTTTATAGGGTTTTTATGCGTATCGGAAAAAACTTCCACGCTTAACCCGGTCTTCTTAAGATTTGCGATTATTGACTTAAAAAACTCCAGGTCGGACAAAACAGGATCAGTTACCAACAATGGATTTTGGAGGTTCTTATCTTTTAAATGATCTGCCAGTTCGTCAATTACTCCTGCACCAAACCGGATGCTTGTTGGAAAACTATAGTTATGTTTTCCCGAAAAATTATATGTTCCCATTATATTATTTCCATATATCGTTTAAGTTCCCAATCAGTTACTTGTTTTGAGAATTGCTTCCATTCCCATTCTCTTGTTTTTGTAAAGTGGTCTACAAATTGATCTCCAAATAGTACTTTGGCAATTTCCGAACTTTTCATTCGTGCCGTTGCATCACTTAGGTTAAAAGGCAATGTGCCATTTTTTATATCTTTATATCCATTTCCAATGGTTTCTGGTGTGTCCAATGTTAATTCATTTTCTATTCCATAAAGCCCGGAAGCCAGGCATGCAGCCATTGCCAGGTATGGATTACTGTCTGAACCCACAACCCGAGTCTCTAATCTGGTAGATTTAGCACTTTCTGTCATGGCCCTTAAGG
>JAHEMV010000356.1 GCA_024643455.1 Cytophagales bacterium | reverse complement strand
GCCATCGCAAAAGTTGCCCCAACTGAAGCTCGCGTGATGATTACCGGTGAAAATGGGACCGGAAAAGAATTAGTAGCAAGATGGCTTCACATGGAAAGCAACAGAGCCAACCATCCTTTTATAGAAGTAAATTGTGCAGCAATCCCATCAGAATTAATAGAAAGTGAACTTTTCGGCCACGAAAAAGGCTCCTTTACTTCAGCAGTTAAACAGCGTATAGGTAAATTTGAACAAGCTGACAATGGGACAATTTTTCTTGATGAAATCGGTGATATGAGTTTGTCTGCCCAGGCTAAGGTTTTAAGGGCATTGCAGGAAAACAAAATTACCCGAGTCGGTGGTGATAAGGATATTAAAGTTAATGTCAGGATTATTGCTGCAACCAATAAAGACCTCAAAGAAGAAATCCAACTTAAAAAATTCAGGGAGGATCTTTATCATCGAATAGGTGTGATCCTTATTCATGTACCGCTACTGAAAGATCGGAAGGAAGACATTCCTCTATTGGTTGATAAATTCCTAGATGATATTTCAAACGAATATGGGACAAAGAAAAGTACAATAGATGATGACGCTATTGAAATTCTCAAATCCTTTGAGTGGACAGGAAATATTCGTGAGTTAAGAAATGTAACGGAGCGACTGGTGATAATGAGCGGTGATCATATTACCGCTGAAGCTGTGAGAAAATACTGTTGATTATTTCTAACCTCTCTTATCTGTTTTTTCAACTTTTTTTATTGTATCCTTAGTATAGGTAGGACAAGTCCTTTGGGTACATGCAAACATCCCAACTAAAAAAAGAACAACGATAGCAATTTTAATCTTCATTTTTCACCTGTTTAATCATAACAACTTGCACAAATATATAGTCGTTCGATAAAATAAAAAAGAGGATGTAATGTTTTGAATAAGACTAATCTATGATAACAATAGATTACAACCCCTCAAATCTGAATTATCATGTCTTCCAAGCACATTAAATCCACCTGATAAGGCCATACCAAGGTCTTCTGTTTCAATAAAAGCGCATGAGTGTACGTTGGCTAAATCAATAACATTGATTCCGCCAGTTTTACCATTTTCAACCAATGAAAAAGGATCATGAATATCCCTGATCAACACTCGCATCCAGGGTGGCGCATGAAATAATCCGTCTTTTAGTTGATAGGCCTGTGAGAGTAATTCGGTCATTCCATACTCAGAGAATACTAATTCTGTATGAAATGATGACTTCAATTTTTTATGTAGTTCTTCCCTAATCAACTCTTTTCCTCGACCTTTCATCCCTCCTGTTTCCAAAATATGGAGGTTTTTTAAATTTAGGTTATAATTATTCGCGACATCCAGCAAGGCAAAGGTTACGCCAAATAGGAATACGGTAATGCCCTGTTTTTCTAAAAGTTCAAGGTTATCAATCAATGACTTTGTATCACTTAGAAAAAAGCCTGACTGTTGCATATTTGATTCTTCGATAAAATGATTTACCATATATACAAGAGAAGAATTGTCTCTTTCCAGATACGATGGCAATAAGCCCATTATTACAGATTTATTTATCGGGCCGAAAAAAGATCTGAAAATATGTGAGCAAATACTTTTGTAAAAACCAAGATTCTGAATGTAATGTTTGCTGGTTGTTCCTGTCGTTCCGCTGCTTTCGAAAACATGCTCCGGGACAAATTCTCCAGTTTTCACTGGATGATTTTTAAAAAATTGAATAGGTAAAAAAGGAATCTTTGAAACATTATTTACCTCAGATGGATTTACATTGAGAAATTGAACATATTGACGATAAATGCTATTATTTTTGTATTGATATAAAAATAATTCCAACGCGGACTGTTCAAAGTTTTGATTGTTTATATGAAAAACGTTAGTTTGAAAACTATTTAATGTAATCACGCGTTTTATTTTGGTACTTTAATTTACAAAGATAAAGGTCAATTGAAATGGTAAAGAATCCATTATGGTTTTTGTTTATATTATTAGGCATAATTTCCTGCCATGAAAGACCAACTTTTCCAAGTACGCCATCAATTAGCTTCAGCGATTATTATTTTAGAGAAATTGCTGATTATCCGCTTGATTCTCTGATCATAAAAGTAAATTTTGAAGATGGGGATGGCGATTTAGGCCTTGAATCTACTGAAACATATCCACCTTATCACTTGCTGGATATTATCGTGACTAATGGAGATACTTTAAAATACGGAGACAATGACACACTTCCTCCATATAATTGCGTTGATTATGAGATTTTAAGAAAAGAGTCTTCTGTAAATGGTTCACTTGTAGTCACTGCTGATACACTTTATGTAATTAGAAACCCCAATTATTTCAATTTTTTCTTAACGTTTCTTGTAAAACAGGCTGATGGATCTTTTAGAGAATTCAATCCTGCCCTTGATCGAAACTGTGCACCACCTTATAATGGAAGATTTTTTATTTTAAATACTGAATACGATATTCGTCCATTAACGGGTGAACTTCAATATACTCTGGTTTCCGGATTCAGATTGCTCTTTAGAAATGATATTATTAAGTTGAGGGTACAAATCCAGGATCGTTCATTAAACAAAAGCCAGATCCTCGAAACAGAGGAATTCAACATCTCGGAAATTATAAGGCCTAAAGGCTAATCTCAGCCTTAATATATCTCCGGAAAATCTACAGGATTGACCTCATTGAGCATATTATAAACAGTATCATAGATATCCTCGGCATTGACTTTTGAAAAATAGTCTCCATCAGATGAATATGCAGGCCTGTGATCTTTAGAAGTTAGCGTCAATGGTTTTGAATCAAGATATTTATATCCATCCTGCACTTCAAGAACCTGTTGCATCATAAAAGCAGAGGCGCCTCCGGAAACATCTTCATCAGCGAAAATTACCCTGTTTGTTTTCTTTAATGAATCAACAATGGTGTGATGAATATCGAAAGGCAAAAGCGTTTGTACATCAATCACTTCAAGAGAAATGCCAACATTTGCCAATTGTTTTGCAGCATCCATAGCTATCCTGCACATGGCACCATACGTAACCAACGTACAGTCTGTTCCTTCATTTAATACTTCCGGCACACCTAACGGAATAGTAAATGCACCAATATTATCCGGAATTCTTTCTTTTAACCTATACGCGTTTAGCGTTTCTACAATAAGTCCGGGATCATCTGATAGTAACATGGTATTATAAAATCCGGCAGCCTGAGTCATATTTCTTGGCACAAGAACAAAAATTCCTCTTATACTATTTAAAATCATACCCAGAGGAGATCCTGAATGCCAAACGCCTTCAAGCCGATGACCTCTTGTACGAATAATTACCGGAGCCTTTTGCCCTCCGACAGTACGATACTGCACACAGGCAAGATCATCGGACATGGTCTGAATCGTATAGATCAAATAATCAAGATATTGTATCTCGGCTATTGGCCTTAATCCGCGTAACGCAACACCTATACCCTGCCCCAATATGGTTGATTCACGAATACTGGTATCCATCACGCGCAATTCGCCATACTTTTCCTGTAAACCTGCAAATCCCTGATTGACGTCTCCTATTTTACCCAAATCCTCACCAAAGGCCAGAATTCTGGAATCTCTACTGAGGGCTGCGTCAAAACATGCCTGCAAAACTTCCCGACCATCGACAACTTTGGAATTTTCAGTATATAACGGAGGAATAACTTCAACTTTCAGTGCTGAATCCTTTGATTGACTATAAATATGTGAACTATAATCACTTTGATTGCGTTCATCTTTCGTTTTTAACCATTCTCTTATTTTCACTCTAACATGAGAAGATTGATTCCGGGTATAGCGTAAAGCATATTTAAGCGCTTTAATAGTCTCCAATTTCAATGGATTTGGATTCGCCACCAAATCTTCCCGATATATTGAAATCTGTTCGTATGGTCCTAAATCAGCGTTGAGCTGATCGAGTAGTTCCAGGGCTTCCTTTTTGTCCTGGTTCAGTACTTTAGTATATTCTACCCATGCTTTTTCTTTGCCCTTTCTGGCTGTTTTCTCAGCTTCAGCTTCAATACCTTCTAACTGACCCTGATGAGCAATTTCATTTTCCAGAATCCATTCCCTCATTTTTTTGAGGCAATCATATTCTAATTCCCAATCGAGACGTTCTTTGGATTTATATCGCTCATGGGATCCACTAGTACTGTGTCCAAGTGGTTGGGTCATTTCGACAACATGGATTATTGATGGAATATGTCGTTCCCTGGCTAAATCTGAAGCTTGTTTAAAGGCCTTAATCAACTCCAAATAATCCCACCCATTCACTCGAAAAAGTTCCAGCCCTTTCTCTGTTTCTGAACGCCTGAATCCTTCAAGAACTTTAGAAATATCAACCTTTGGAGTATGCAATTCATTTGGGACGGATATGCCATAACCATCATCCCAGATTGATAAAACCATGGGAATTTGTAAAACCGCTGCTGCATTTATGGATTCAAAAAATATCCCTTCCGAAGTTGATGCATTTCCGATGGTACCAAAAGCCACTTCATCCCCATTTATAGAAAACTCATTTAGCCCAGCTAATTGTTTATTCTCTCTATATAACTTTGATGCCCATGCTAAACCTACCAATCGGGGCATTTGGGCAGCAGTGGGTGAGACATCCGCGCTGCTATTTTTCATTTGAGTCTGATTTTTCCAATTACCATGCTCATCCAACATTCTTGTAGAAAAATGCCCATTCATCAATCGTCCACCAGAAGCAGGTTCTGCTTCCAAATCAGTATGAGCATATAGCTGAGCAAAAAATTGTTGAAAAGTCAATAAACCTGCGGCAAACATAAATGTCTGATCACGATAATATCCTGATCTATGATCGCCATTTCTAAAAAACCGTGCCATCGCTAATTGGGCAAGCTCTTTACCATCTCCAAAAACACCAAATTTTGCACGTCCCAGAAAAACTTCTTTCCGCCCAATCAGACTTACCTGCCTACTCATACATCCCATTTTATAATCATGCAGAATATCATCAGCAGATAGTCCAAAAGACTTTAGTTCTTTGGCAGAATTCGTTTTTACAGATGTCATATTTTTCTGAATATTTGTAAAAAAAACCACTTTGGTGGGTAAACAAAAGTAGCAAAAAAACCATGCATTCAAAATTTGTAAATTAGCTCATATCCCCTATTAATACCCCTGTATTGAAAATATTTAGCGATTATCCAAAACATTATTCCACATAAATTGTAATGTTCAGGATATTATTTTAGTAAGCGGATAATGTGTAAAACTTTCAATAAGATCATCATCATTCAGGAATTCTCATAGATAGCTATTTGTTTCTGGTAATAATGCCAAATATGCATTACCATTAAAAAAAATGCTTCGAAATACACATTTTGAAAAAGTGTATTATTTACAATAAAATAGTCCATAACTGAACGATAAAACATAGTTAACTGATTAACAATTCCTTAACTCCTTTTTATATTTGCCCCATCAAAAAAAACTTAAATAAATCAATATGATAATCGGTGTTCCAATAGAAGTTAAAGACAGTGAAAACAGGGTTGCCTTGACTCCGGCTGGAGTTAAAGAATTTTGCAAACATGGCCATGATGTTTATATACAAAAAAATGCTGGATTTAGCAGTGGATTCTTTGATGAGCATTACGAGCATGCTGGAGGAAAGATACTACCCACTATAGAAGAAGTATATCATATTGCCGATATGATCATAAAGGTCAAGGAACCGGTTGAATTGGAATACCCACTTATAAAGGAAAATCAACTTGTATTCACTTATTTTCACTTTGC
>JAHEMV010000355.1 GCA_024643455.1 Cytophagales bacterium | reverse complement strand
GCCATTCGTCAGCTTAAAAAAGTAGACCGGGCGATTATCTTCCTTTACCTCGAAGAAAAAAGCTATCAGGAAATAGCGGAAATCATCGGGATCACCTCAAAAAATGTTGGGGTAAAAATTGTGAGAATTAAAGCTAAACTGTTAACCATTTTAACATCAGGCCATGGAAAATAGCAATGGATTCGAACGCTTTTCGGACCTGTGGAAAAAGGGCAGTGAGGATAGCGTTTCTCAAAAAAAATATTCAGAAAAAGAAATAAAAATATTCAAAATGAAAAAGTCCGCAGATTTTAGCAAAGCCCTAAATACATCAATATTATTTGATTTTGTCATGAAAGGGCTAATCGTCTTCGCCATGCTGGTGCTGATATGGTTTTATAACACCAATCTCCCCATTGTATTTATTTTGATCCTGCTCATTGGATTTTCATTTTACCTATTGGTAAAAGAATATTCGATACGGGATAAATTCAGTGCTATTGATGATTTATCCAGGGAATTGAGTGCCGTTTTAAAAGCAAAAATTCAATTTTATCACATTGCTTTCCCCAGATTGAAATGGATGCTGGCCTTCAGCAATGCATTAATCGTATGGGTTGGCAGCATGTATTATTACTATTTCAAATATGGAACATATAAAATGGATGATTGGATTGATTTAATGGTGTGGTTAGGATTTGTTTCAATCGCTTTTGGGATTTCCTATCTCGCTATGACATTTCAATATAAATACTATATCCATGAACTAAAGGAATGCCTCACCGAATTGAGTGATGAACAAACAACTGCTCTGACTATAAAAAGACAATCATGGAGAAAATGGGTATTTATCTTTGCCATGGCTTTGGCTGTCATCCTGGGTGCTTTATTGTTTGGCTATATTTTGACCTTATAATGCAAATCAAATTATAAGAGGTAGGAACACACAAAAGGTCCTTGCCTCTTATTAATATTCGATTTTTTAAATATTTTTAGAAATCAAAAAATTAGAGCGCCTATTTCTAAACTTATTAAAATAATATTATCCTTATGAGACATCTTATCACTCTTTTGTTTCTTGCCCTTGTGCTATCCGCAAATGCACAAACCAAATCAATAAAGAAATCCGCACCACTTTCCACTGCAACACCTGAAAGTGTAGGGATGTCATCTGAACGTCTTGATCGTATTGATGCTATGTGCAAGGAAGCAATAAAGGATGGTGATTTGCCAGGAATTGTTGCGTTGGTGGTTCGAAACGGCAAAATCGTACTTCATGAAGCGTATGGCATGGCCGATAATACCAATGGAAAATCCATGAAAAAAGACCAGATATTCAGGATAGCATCACAGTCCAAGGCCATTACCTCAACAGCAGTCATGATGCTTTGGGAAGAGGGAAGATTCCAGTTGGATGATCCGATTTCAAAATATATCCCGGAATTCAAAAATCCAATGGTTTTAAAATCCTTTCACTATGAAGATACCAGCTATACAGCTGTCCCGGCAGATAAAGAAATTACGATTCGTCATTTGCTTACTCACACTTCCGGATTAGGATACGGAATCATTGACGGAGACGAGCAGTTTAAAATGATTTATCAAAAAGCTGGAATTACCGACCTTTTTACAACTGAAAAAATCACCATCGGAGAAAGCGTAAAAAAATTAGCCAAACTTCCATTGCACCACAATCCTGGAGAAAAATTTACCTATAGCGAAGGATTGGATGTTCTTGGTTATTTTATAGAAGTGGTATCCGGAATGCCTTTTGACGAGTTTTTGAGAACACGAATATTTAATCCTTTAGGCATGGATGACACAGGATTTTACCTGCCAAATTCCAAAGCTGACCGATTGGTAGCCGTACAGAAAAAAGAAGATGGAAAATGGGTTCAGTATCCAGTTACATTTTACGATACCAATTATCCGATTACAGGTGCTAAATCTTTTTTCTCGGGAGGAGCTGGCTTGTCCAGCACAGCAAAAGACTATGCCACATTTTTGCAAATGTATCTGAATGGAGGTGAACTAAATGGGGTACGCATTCTCAGTCGAACAACAATCCAATCGATGATGGGTAACCAAACTGGTGATCTGTTTACTGATGCCAAAAGATATTATGGATTGGCATTTGGCGTAGTGAATAGTACCGGCCAGGACAAAGGCGGCTTTGGTAGCATTGGCACCTTTGATTGGGGTGGGTATTTCAATACTCAGTATTTTGCCGATCCGAAAGAACACTATATTGGAATCCTGATGAAGCAAACCCAGGGACCAGTCAATGACGAAACAGGTTGGCAATTCAGGCAGCTTGTTGGCCAGGCCATCGACGACTGATTTTCATCTAAAAATGCTCAAAAAACCATCGATGAATATTCGCTGGCCTGTTGATTCTGACCTGCCAGAACTGGTTGACATTTATAATCAAGCCATCCGAAGCGGTGTCGCTACGGGCCATACACAGGAGTTTGAAAACGTGGATCGAATGAATTGGTTCAAAAATCATGACCAATCCGATTACCCGATATATGTACTGGAACTCGATCATAAGATCATTGGCTATGGATCACTTTCACCCTACCGTAAGGGAAGACAAGCCATGCGCACAATCGCTGAAGTAAGCTTTTTTCTGGATGAAGCTTATTCAGGGCAAGGCTATGGCAGTGTTTTATTGATGAAAATAATAGAAGACTGTCCACGACTAAAAATAAAAACCCTGCTTGCCATCTTAATAGATATAAATGAAAAAAGCATTGGACTACTCGAAAAATTTGGTTTTCAAAAATGGGGGCATATCCCTGATGTCATCGAATTTGAAGATAAGACATGCGGGCATCTGATATATGGATTGAAAATCTCTGGAATAAAGGATAAAATGGGCTGAATGTTCGCAGAAAAGCCAACTCTTTTTATTCTTGATTTTATTTAATTTAGCATTCTATTTACTGGTAATAATCTATGCAAACCAATATCACTGTCGAATCTTTTATTGCAAAGCAGACCAACTGGCGAGTCGCATTGACAAAGTTCAGAGCCATCCTGCAATCCACTGAATTGGAAGAAACAATAAAATGGGGATCTCCCGTTTACGCACTCGATGGTAAAAATATTATAGGTATGGGTGCATTTAAAAGCTACGTAGGCTTGTGGTTTTTTCAGGGAGTTTTTCTAAAAGATCCCAATGCTCTATTAATAAATGCCCAAGATGGAAAAACAAAGGCCCAGCGGCAAATGCGATTTACGTCAGAAGACGAAATTGATTATGATGTTGTCAAAAATTATATCAACGAAGCTGTTCAAAATCAAAAGGCAGGGATGGAATTTAAACCTGACCTGAAAAAGCCATTGATTATTCCTCCGCAATTGCAATCTGCCCTGGATGGGGATGCAGACTTAAAAAATTCATTCGAAAAATTTACACCAGGAAAGCAGCGGGAATTTGCAGAATATATTGTTGAAGCTAAACAAGATACGACCAAACTGAAACGGCTTGAAAAAATCACGCCAATGGTCAAAAAAGGAGTTGGATTAAATGATAAATTCAGAAAATAAAAATCTATATGGTGTATCAGCATGAATGAAGAAAATGCAATCCTTTATTTCTGGAACGCATCCTGCAGTGTTTGTGAACCGCTTTACGATAAACTGGAGATACTGGTAAAAGAGCATTTCCCAAATCTTGCCCTGGAAAAAATTAATGTTGTCAATCACCCGGACCTTAGGGCCAAATACAATGTATTTTCTTCACCGATTATACTATTGCTTCTGGATGGCCAAGAATTTTTTCGAAGTAGCGGTAATGTGAGTCTACAGGAGCTAAAGCAAAAGATCGAAAGGTTATATCATTTAAAATATGATTTATAGGAATTATTATTATAAATCATCCTTAGAACTTAAGTTCTCCATTTTCTACAAACAGACTGTTAAAGTCACCATTTAAAACATAAATGGTCAGGAATAATTTTTATTTCCCTCCATTTTGAATTACATTCAATAAGAAAGATTTTTTTTGAAACGTGACTTTTAATCGAAACCTAAAGTGACTGTTCCGACACACCGACTTGCCGCAATTATATTTACAGATATCTCAGGATATACGTTAATGATGGGGGAAGATGAGGCGAATGCCATGCGCGTCGTAAAACTCAACCAGGAAATCCACCAACATTATTTCAAAAAATTCAATTGCGTTTATCAAAAACAAATGGGGGATGGATTTATGGCGGTTTTCAACTCTCCTATTGAAGCGATATATGCTTCAGCATTAATTTTAGAAGAGACAAAAAAATCTAACATTAAAATCCGTGTTGGCATTCATGAAGGAGATGTTCTTTTTCAGGATAATGATGTTTATGGCGATGGAGTCAATATAGCTGCACGGCTTGAACAGACATGCATACCAGGAGCTATTTATGTTTCTGAAAGTGTAAAAAGGGACCTGGAAAATAAACCAGGCATTTTTTGCCATTATATTGAAGAGGCTCGATTAAAAAATGTAAGAACACCTTTAAAAATATATGAAATTAAAGTCGACAATCAGGTGATTCCGGATAGTCTACCTGAAAGTCATGGCAATATAAGGCTAAAGAAAGTCATTCCATGGAAATCAATTATCATAGCATTTATAATGATTTGTTTGATTGCTTTTTGGTTATCAACACAAAACTCTGGTACCGAGGCATTATCTACTAAAACCGTTCAATTACCTGGTAATTCCATTGCCGTTCTTCCTTTTGAAAACCAGGGCAACAATTCTGAATTTGATTATTTGGGAACAGGTTTTGCAGATGGCATTCTCACCAAACTTTCCATGCTCAATGATTTTGTAATCATAAGCAGGTCTTCTTCTTTTAAATTTATAAAACCCGAACGTACGCTATCAGAAATTGCTGATCAACTTGGGGTAACCATGATTTTGGAAGGAAGCTACCAGGTGATCGACGATGAGATAAGGATTAATGCCAAACTTATTGGAGTAGAACAAAACAGGGTTTTATTAGCCGAAACCTATAATGGTAAACTGGAAAATATATTCAAACTACAAGACCAGGCTTCAGATGGCTTATTCGCAAGACTGGGCAAAACTGAAATAAAGTCGGCAAAAAAAATGCCTGATGAATACACTCCATCTCTCATTGCTTTCAAATATTACCAGGAAGGGATCAGTAAATTAAAAGAAAACTACCTGTATAAGTCGTCCATCCTGGAAAGCAGAGAATTATTTCAAAAAGCATTGAAAGTTGATCCGGGCTACTTGGAACCATTAATTGCACTTTCTGAATCATTTCAATACGAAATCTTTTTTGGATATAACTCTATTTATTATGTCAAGGACAGTATTGAAAAATATATTCAAAGAGCAAGTTTAATTAATCCGGACAATGGTCAGTTAATGTCGATAAAAAGCGCAATCAGCTTTTATCAATATGACACAAAAAGTGCTAAAGAATTAATAAATAAAGGAATTGCGTTAAATCCCAATTATGCATTAAACTATTATTTGCTGTCATTGATTTCTGTATTCGAAGCTAACCAAAATGATCAGCTTAGATACATCAATACCGCGATTGATCTAGATCCTCTAAATAGTACGTATCAAACCGCTATGATTGTTGGAAATATTATTTTATCCAATTTCGATAATGCTGAAAAATTGATTGATGCATCATTAATAAAGCAACCAGGAAATAATATGACCTTATTCCTGAAAGGTATGATGTTAATCCAGCAAAAAAATTACCCGGAAGGATTGAATGCTTTGTTACTTCGAAGTGTTGGGGACACAACAAACTTCCTTGTTGCTTATGCACAGGGCATGGTTGGAAATACTGAAATG
>JAHEMV010000354.1 GCA_024643455.1 Cytophagales bacterium | reverse complement strand
ACACCTTCTGCATCAAAAATAATCGCCTTAATATGTTTTAAATCCATGGTAAACTACGATTCATCTTTATAATATAATTGGTAAAAGTTCATGTTGCTTTCTTCATCATAACCTTTTTTGATGTTGTTACGGTTACCATGCACATAGATATGAAAATTCTTGTCCAACTTGATAACGCTTTTAAATACGCGATTCATTTTTTTTACTGCATCGTTATTGATATCAAATTCATCATAAATCTGCATGTGATTCCGCTCCTGATAATCTTCCTTATAATTCTCAAAAGCATCAATGATTTCTGGCTCAAGTAATACTTTTTGATGAAAATTGAGTTTATCAAAAGTTTCTTCTTCTCTGAAGAATTTTGCCGATTCCTGTACCAATGACAATTGATCTATGCGATCTGCCTCTGGAAAGGCCTCACTTGCAAAGGTTTTACACATTTGCAAATAGTTCTTGGTATGATAAAAGGTATCTTGCTGAGGCTTTACGTTTAAAAAAAAATCCTTCCAATACTTCGCATCCTCTCCTTTGTTGGTATTATCTACTAAAAGTACTTTATATCCATCACTGGCATTCTCGTTAAATATGAGGCATCCTTTATCGAGTTTATTGATATCGATGCCATCATCGCGGCTTACGCCGAATGATTTCCCCTCCGGAAAGACTTTTAGAAACGTTTCTTTTTTTTCTGATTTAAATATTCCAACCACCTCAGTCAGTTCGTCATCCAGGTAACAATTGTCGAAATAGGCAACATACAATTCTCCAGACTTGATCTGTGGGTAAATCGATTGCTCATATAAATGCTTTGCCAGATTGATAGATTGCAACTGCAGCGAAGTTTTATTTTGAAATATACTTTTCACATAAGTATACACCTCATTCATATTCAAATCCGATTCATGGGAAAAATTATAAAATTCCTGCGGTTTGAATGGTTTGGTGAAATAGGTGGTTAGTAAAGATGCAATCGTACCATTCACAGACACTTCCTGTTCTGAGACGATAATCCCTTCATCATTGGACTTGTTTCCCACTTGATGAATCGCCAGATTGGACAAATGAGCTTCAGAAAAATTTAACATGTTTTATGATTTAATAATATCCTCAACACCATTCAAAATAAAAAGTGGTCTGTAAGCAAACTGATCTATTTCATCTTGTGTCGTGATACCACTGAGCACAAGACACGTATCGATTTCTGATTCGATCCCTGCAATGATATCTGTATCCATACGATCACCGATGATCACCGTTTCCTCCGGTAAACACTGCAATTTTTTAAGCGCGATCCGCATCATCAATGGATTGGGTTTACCTACAAAATAAGCCTTTTTCCCGGTTGCAATTTCTATTGGAGCGATGAGCGCTGCAGTTGCTGGAGCGATACCATTTTCTATTGGTCCGTTTATATCAGGATTGGTCCCGATAAGTTTAGCTCCTTTTACAACAAGGTTAACTGCCTGCTCAATTTTTTCATAACTATATGATCTTGCTTCTCCCATGATCACATATTCCGGATCAACATTATTCATTCGGTATCCAACATCATAGAGCGCATTAAGCAGTCCTGCCTCTCCAATAACAAAAGCGCTTCCTTTTGGCTTTTGTGAATGCACAAAAGATGCAGTAGCCAGAGCACTGGTATAGAAATGTTCCATATCCACTAAAATTCCCATACGGGCCAGTTTGTCCTGAAGCTCGCGCTGGGATCGCTCGCTGGAATTTGTAAGAAAAAGGAATCGTTTATTTTCCTTTTGAAGCCATTCAATAAACTCTTTTACTCCTGGAAGGATCTTATTTCCATGATAAATTACCCCATCCATATCACAGATAAATCCATTCTTTTTTTTGATTTGATTTACTGTATTTTTTATGTTTCCGATTTTCAATTCCATATCCAATGTGATTGTCAGGCAAAAATAACCTGATCCGTTGAATTTGTGACGATGAAGCGGTATTAACTTAGGATTTCTATTGAGAAAATGATTCAGTAGAAGAATATTGACTCGGAGAAAAAAGAATTAAGTCCATCGCCTTAATTAAACCCATATTAAAAAAAATAGAAATAAACAGGTACTCATCACCTAAAAGGGTTCAGAATTGCACCATATTTATAATTGGAGTACCTTGAAAAAAAATTTCAATTGCATACCATGGAATTCTTTTATAAATGGCCTATTACCACAAGTTTACCTGCCTTTATACTTGTTGCAGTTATTTGCAGCATTATCGTTTATCTGACTTCTCATAAGCTAATTCATAATAGCCTATCAAAAACACACGAGCGAACAGGCAGGGTTTTATTTAGAACAACCGCTTCCTTATTGGCGCTAATGTTATCCTTTACTTTTGCTAATCAACGCGTGAGTTATTTCAAAATAAAAGATTCACTTGAATCTGAAGCTGCTCACTTAGTGGATATTTATCTTGACCTTCAGTTTTATAATACTCCTGAAGCAGAAGAAATCCTGGAAAAGGAAAAGCATTATATCCGAAGTATTCTGAAGGAAGGGTTAGACTTTGAAAAGGACAATCCATTTTTTACGTCATCGGAATCTATTTTTATCTCATTTTATAAAAACACACTTGAACTTGAGCCGGCGACAGCACAACAGGTACAACTTAAACAAAATTTATTAGCAGACCTTGATGCGGTTTCTGATTACATGCAAATGCGGGGGTATCGGTCAAAACCTGAGCCGCTCAATCTCATTTTCATCGCTTCTTTCGGATATCTAGTTTCAGCTATCCTGTTTGCAGTTTATAAACCGGATAAAATAACTATTGGATTTTTATCCCTTTACAATGCTTTTGTTACGATGGTCTTGTATTTTATCATCATGATGAATAATCCCTTGATGGGACCATTAAAAATTCAAAACGAACCATTTAAGATCTTGCTGGATATTGCCAATCTGAACTGAGTATTATTTAATTAGTCAAAAGGTGATTTTATCCATTCATAGTTGATATTTGGAAAAATACCATCAAAATTTGGTTCCTTTAAAAACTTTAATTGTTTCGATTTGCAAGAAAGAAACCATGGTTTTGAGACATTAATTTACATTTAATGAACTGAAAACTCATGATAATTTATGAAATTAGATTTTTGAATTTTAAATAAACTATTTTATGGCTGACAGGAGAATATTTTTGAAATCAATCGCACTTACCAGCGGTGCTATTTTTACATCCAGAGATCTTTTTTCAAAAAAAACAGACGCTCCTGAACCAGCTGTTGCTTGCCAGCAATACACCTGGTTTTCATATTTTAATAGAGAAGGAAAATCGTGGATGGAAGATCCTGATGCTTCACTCAAAGCTTACTTACAATCAGGATTGAAAGGGTATGAACCATCCTTTGATAACTCAGGCCAGGTAAGCAAACTTAAAAAGAGCCTCGAATGGTATAAAATATGGTCAAAATCCATGTATGTTAACTCGGTTTTACATGAACCTCAACTTGTAGAACAGAACATTTCAGATATCATGGTTATTGCTGAAGAAGCACAAAAAATGGGTATAAAAATATTGGTAACCAATCCAATGCCAATCAAATGGGGTGGCACAGAAAATAAAAATGATGAACAACTCCAAGCCCAAGCAATCGCACTCAACCTACTTGGGAAACAATTGAAAGAAATCGGAATGACACTGGCTTATCACAACCACGATGCCGAAATGCGAGAGAGCGCCAGGGAATTTCATCATATGCTAACGGGAACCGATCCACAATACGTAAAATTATGCCTGGATGCACACTGGATATATAGGGGATCTGGCAATTCTCAAGTTGCTCTTTTTGACATCGTAGAAATGTACTCAGATCGTATTGTCGAACTGCACCTGAGGCAATCTCACAATGGAATATGGAGCGAAGTATTTGAAGAAGGTGACATTGACTACACCAGATTAGCCTCCTTTTTAAAACAGAAAAAGTTAAACCCTAACCTGGTTTTAGAACAAGCAGTTGAAGAAGGTACACCGAATACAATGGGTACTATCGAAGCGATGAGCAAAAGCCTTAAAAATGTAAAACAGGTTTTTAAAGATTTTGCCTGATTATTCTGGAATAAATGATCTGGATTCCATTTTAGGGTGAGAAGTGGCGCGAATATTTATTCTTTGCAGAAAATATCCTGTAAAACTCGACTCACTTCTTTTTTGAAAGAAAGCTCATTCTAAACATAAAATTTGGGGTAAAGCCAAGTGCATTTTGCTGGATGGTTTCCAAGTTATTATCATTATCTAGCTGAAAATAAACATTTACTATATTTTTATTATCAAGAAGATTCCAAATGGAAGCGCCAAATTCTCCCTGAACTTGTTTGGATATTTTGAATATATACTTGGCCGAAAGATCCACTCTTAAGTAATCATCTAGTCTGGAGCTATTTGGTTGTTCATAAATAATCTCTCCATCCACTACCTGATCCGGTAAAGTAAATGGCTTTCCGGTTCTCCAGTTTACACCAGCCGATATCTGAAATTTATTGGTACTATAAGAGATTCCGGAAGTTGCAGTGTGTCTAATATCCAGGTTATTCGGAAAAATGGAAGGAGAAAACTCAGGAAATTCATAGGTGTTTTCCGCATAGGAATAACTTAACCATGCATTAAAATCACCAAGCCGCTGGTTGATGAGAAAATCGATTCCGCCAACATCATAACTACCGGTAGATCTTATGTATTGGAACTGGTTTTGAAAACCCTGGCTGGAAGAGGTAATTCCGGACACTGCTTTGAAGTATCCATCCAGACTTATTAATAAACTTCCAGGTTGATATCGAAAACCAATTGAGGCTTGCTTACTTGTTACAATGGGTATGTCATCTTCATTTGCCAAAATCCATCTTCTTTTTTCAACTCCTAAAAAGTCATTTTGGAAGTCAATAACCTGTGTCGTAGTTTGACTTTTTAATTCCCCAAGGAGTTCCAAATAAAAATTCTTAAGGAAACGTTGAGTGAATGCAAAACGTGGTTCTAGAAGGAACTTGTTATACTTTTCAAAATAATTTGCCCTCATTCCAATTCGCAGATTTGTTTTGTTTGAATAGGAACTATAATTCCCTTCTGTAAAAATTGCATGGTTTCTGAGTACTTTTTTTATTAATCTCCAATACGGTGGATTGTTAATATCTACCAGATTTGAAACACCTGTTTCATAAATTTGATATCCTGCATAAAGATCAAATGAATTGCTTATGGCAATTCTAGCATCCAGTTTTAGGCCAGTATCCACAACTCGATTCTCCTGTATCAAACGTTGATCTTTGAGTACATCAAAATTTACAGCCTTAAGATCGTAGTCAGAATAATACATGTGGATGTTGGTGGTTAATTGGCCATTCCATTTTCTGCTATATGATAATCCTGATCCTAAACTTCCCTGATTCAGGCCACTTGTCTTTGTTTCGAGCTCATTTCCATTCAATGCATTTTCTTCATAATTGATTGTATTGAATATTTTTAGAAAGTTAATTCTGAGTTTGTCTTTCGGTGATATGTCATATAATAATTTAGCTGATACATCATAAAACCTAAATTCTTCATTTGAGTTCAACAGGGAGTCCAATACTGGATTTGACGATTTTGTGACATCCGTATTTCTAAATGCACGATTAAAATATTGCCTGTAGGTTGGTGTTTGAACCAGGTCTGAAATGGAGTGCCTTCCGGAGAGTTGTATTGAAACATTCCGCACAATTGGAATTTTCAAAAACAGATCTGCATTAAGCATATTTATGCCTGCACCTCCGGAGAAGGTTTCATTAACCTCGTCATCTGTCCGGATATCAATTGTGCTACTTACACCATCACTTAA
>JAHEMV010000353.1 GCA_024643455.1 Cytophagales bacterium | reverse complement strand
GATTAATGATCCCTTTTACGGTATGAACGAAAAAGACCTGCAGTGGATCGAAAAAGAAGATTGGGAATACCGAACAACCTTTAATGCAAATGGAGAACTCATCACTCGCGATAAAATTGAATTGGATTTTCAGGGTTTAGATACCTATGCAGATGTTTATTTGAATGATTCAATAATTTTGGAATCGAATAATATGTTCAGAAGCTGGCAGGTGGATATCACTGAAATCATCAGACGTGGAGAAAATGAATTAAGGATATATTTCCATTCTCCAATAAACAAAACTGAACCGATCTATGATCACCTGGGTTATACCATTCCAGTAAGTTCCAATGATCAGGTAGATAAAAAATTGAGTGTTTTTACCAGAAAAGCTCCATATCATTATGGCTGGGATTGGGGCCCACGTTTCGTGACTTCCGGGATTTGGAGACCAATCATTTTGAGGGCTTGGAATAGTGCCTTGATTAAAGATGTATACCTCGAACAACACGCTATTACTGCAGAATCAGCATCAATAATCGCTCATTTTGAATATATTGTTACCAAACCTTTCTTCGGAACACTCGAAATTGTTGTAGATGGAAAAACTATAAAAACATCCACGGTTGATTTAAAAATTGGAACATATAAGGATAATCTGACATTTTCAATTGACAATCCATCCTTATGGTGGCCAAATGGCATGGGAGATCAAAAACTTTATTCGATAGAGCTCAATTTAAAAAAAGAAGAACAACTCATCCAGTCAAAAAAAATTCGAATTGGATTAAGAACAATCGAACTCATTCAGGAACCAGACAAGAAAGGCTCCTCCTTCTATTTTAAAGTCAATGGAAAATCTGTCTTTATGAAAGGAGCCAATTATATTCCTCAGGATAATTTTCTCCCGCGCGTCTCCCCCGAAAAATACGAGCATATTTTGCAATCGGCAACCGACGCAAACATGAATATGATTCGGGTTTGGGGAGGAGGAATCTATGAAAATGACATTTTCTATGATCTTTGCGATGAAAAAGGATTACTAGTTTGGCAGGATTTTATGTTTTCCTGTGCGATGTACCCGGGAGATGAGGCATTCCTCGAAAACGTGACCGAAGAGGCCGAGGAAAATGTAAAGCGATTACGAAATCACCCAAGCCTGGCCTTGTGGTGTGGAAACAATGAAATTCTGATGAAGTGGTATGGGTGGCGAAACAATGCCAATGAAGAAGGTAAGCAAATACCTCTTTGGAAAAATAGTCAGGACTCCATGAAAATCGTTGATGCCTACACCCGCATTTTTGAAAACATTCTTCCAGATGTAGTAAAAAACCATGCAATGGGTGTCCCATATTGGGAATCAAGCCCGTCGGCTAAAGGCGGCACTTATGAAGACTGGAAAACAGGAGATGCCCATTATTGGGGTGTGTGGTGGGGCCAGGAACCTTTTGAGGCCTATCGCGACAATATTGGACGTTTTATGACCGAATATGGATTTCAATCCTTTCCTGAAATAAAGACCGTGAAAACATTTACCAACGA
This sequence comes from Cytophagales bacterium, assembly GCA_024643455.1. GTDB lineage: Bacteria > Bacteroidota > Bacteroidia > Cytophagales > Cyclobacteriaceae > JAAUQL01. The sequence goes on along the minus strand of JAHEMV010000353.1, from coordinate 4,326 downwards.
AAATGATTGGGATATTTATTCCGACGTGATGCAATCGCACCAACGCTCTTCAATAGGAAACCGCACCATAGCAAACTACATGTCAAATCATTTTAGAGTGCCAAATAATTTCCCAAACTATTTATATGTAAGTCAGCTTTTACAGGCAGAAGGTGTAAAAGTTGCTATGGAGGCACATCGAATCAAAAAAACCTACAACATGGGTAGCCTGGTCTGGCAACTTGATGATTGCTGGCCCGTTGCTTCGTGGTCAAGTATCGACTATTTTGGCCGATGGAAAGCTTTACATTATTATATTAAAAGAGCCTTTCAGGATGTTATTGTTGCATTTGAATCTTCGGAAGAAGAGATAAAAATTTATACAGTCAGTGATTTATACAGTGATCAGAAAATTACACTTATTACTGAATTATTAGATTTTAATGGGAAGATACTGATAAGCGATGAAAAAAAGATCAAACTTAAGGCGAACTCAAGTGAAGAAATATGGAAAAGCTCTAAGAAAGAACTACTTAAAAAATTACAGGGTGATGCAGTGTATCTCCGAGCGCGACTGCTAAATGATAAAAACCTAATTGCAGAAAATACCTATTTCTTTGTTCCTTTTAAAAACCTGAAACTGGAAACACCCGATATCAAATATGATTTTATAGAAAAGGAAGGCAAACTTTATGTCACCCTCAAATCGAATAAGACAGCCTTAGGCGTTTATTTTGATGCAGGAGACATAGATCCGGTTTATTCAGACAATTACTTTACACTGCATGCCAAGGAAGAAAAAATTGTGGAGGTAAAAGGAAAATTTGAGCCTTTTGAAATAAAGAATAAGCTTACCATAAAGTCACTTACAGACAGCTATTAATGGATGTACACCATATATTTATTCTTTTTCCTTTCATATCTCAACCCCATTTTAGATTATATTTCCTAAAAACAGTATAATTGTGTCTATTCAAACTTTAACAGATTGATCCAAATATTAGAATCTTTCCAACTCAACATCGATCAATGGATTTGGGTAATCATATGTGCGCTTTTTGTGGGAATGTCAAAAACCGGTGTTGCAGGAATCGGGATGCTTATCGTTCCTATCCTGGCTACCATTTTTGGGGGTAAAACCAGTGCTGGCATATTGCTCCCTATGTTGAGCATGGCTGATGTATTTGCCGTATCCTATTACCATCGGCATGCTGAGTGGAAATATATCTGGAAACTCATGCCTGCAACCGTTGTGGGAGTACTTGTTGGATTGTTTGTGGGCAACGTGGTAAATGATGATCAGTTTAAACTGATTATGGCCATTATAATTCTTGTCGGGTTGGGAATTATGGTTTGGAGAGAACGAAACAGCGCAGAAAAAGCCATACCGCATAACTGGGTTTTTTCTTCTATAGCAGGACTTTTAGGAGGTTTTTCTACCATGATCGGAAATGCAGCAGGACCAGTGATGTCGATTTATTTTTTGTCTATGATGCTGCCAAAAAATAAATTCATCGGAACAGGAGCGTGGTTTTTCCTCATTATCAATTTATTTAAAATACCATTTCACATCATGGTTTGGGAAACCATTGACTTACATACTTTTACACTTGACCTGGCGATGTTTCCTGTAATAATGCTTGGCGCATTCCTAGGCTTCAAATTGGTAAAATATATCCCTGAAAAACCATACCGGATATTTATTATTGTGACAACTGCACTTGCGGCGATTAAGTTGTTTTTTTAGAAATCAGAACCCCTATAAAAAAGAAAAGCGGGACGTGCGCCCCGCGATTCAACCTAACTACCAACCACACAATTGTTATCTTAAATTTCTTTATGTTCTGTTTAAATTATTGGAAAATAGGCGCTGTGCAAATTTTTAATACTCCTCTTCACGACCAATGCGCACAGCAACCAGATTCCAATATGTTGAAAATCAATTCAACTTCACTTCAAGCTTCACGACCAACTACCATTCAACCCTACGTCCAACTTCTCTTCTCTCTCGTAACCTCTCCGCTTCTTTCTGCTAAGACTTTCAACAGGCGTGTCCTCTTCACAAATCTTTCCGCCTACGCCTTCACTCTCAACCAATTACTTCAAATCACATTCTTAGGTTTGGATCTAGAGAAAGTTTCAATCTTCTTCTTCAACTTCACTTCTGCTCTCCTATTCTTTCCCCTCTATCAACCCTTCGTCTCTTCTCTTCTTTCTCTTCGATCTCACAACCAAATTCGAAAAGCCATTATGCCAAAAATATGCTAGAAAATTATGTGGTTGTATATCAATGACTTAAAGTTTGGCACAATGGTCAACTTATCCCAAAATCGGATAACATTCCCATATTGGGAAAATAAAAAGAAGTTTTTCATTGATCAATTGTAACCTCCCTTTCTGCAAGGCTAAAACATTTAATTGTTCCGGACAAAACGCATTCTTAGGTGTGAATTATAAGGTGATTTCGGTTAAGTCGAATCAATTCTACTATGCAAGTAAATGGGCTACTAGTTTTATAACAAAATTAGATTGGGCGGTTTTAAACCATTCAGCAAATTATACATCTAAGTATGGATTTATAATAACATTGTATTAACCAAAAAAGCATTACGGGTAGTATGTTTTATTGGTGAAAAGCCAGCCCAATAAAGGAGTTGGCTTTTTATAGAATATCCATCATTAGTTCAACAAGTAACGGATCCTTACTGCTTTTGAGTAAGGAAATTTGTGTTTGCCCCAAAATGGGATGGACAAATTGAGGAGCTATTTCTGCCATTGGAGCCAATACAAAATTACGGTTTTGGTTTTCCGGATGAGGAATGTTGAGCTCAGAGGTATTGATGATTTGATCTCCAAAATATAATATATCAATATCAATCACACGCTCGCGCCATTTTTCATAGCGCACCCTGCCCAATCGATGCTCGATCTCATTGATCTTTCCGAGCATAACCTCCGGACTTAAATCTGAAATTATTTCCAAAGCCTGATTTAAAAAATCAGGTTGATTTTCTATGCCCCAGGCCTTTGTTTTATAGATTGATGAACTTTGCACAATCGTTCCGATATGCAAGCTGATTTCTTTTTTCGCTCTGCGAAGTATGCTGATACTGTCACCTAGATTGCTCCCTAAAAGTAGATATATTCCATTCATCACCATAAAAAAATCAAAAATAAAAATATGCTTTTTTAAATATGGACCAAAAGCTATTATTGTTAAAATTTAATACTAAAAGATATGAGGTTTTTGCGAAATCTGCTTGCCACCATTGTTGGACTGTTCATTTTTACTTTTTTAATGATTTTCATGTTGATCATGATCGCTTCTTCTGAATCGGAAGAACCACTAACCAAAATTGAAGATAATACTGTACTCTATTTAAAACTAAATAAACCTGTACTTGAACGGGAAGTTGAAGATCCGTTTGAAGGGATTCCTATGTTATCGGGTATGCAAGCTGCTGGTATCGGTTTATTAGAATTTAAAGAAGCAATAAAAAATGCTGCTGAAGATACCAATGTGAAGGGTATTTTAATAGAAACTCCTGCAATGATGGCTGGGCTGTCTACCTTGGGAGAAATGCGACAGGTATTGGAAGAATTTAAGGAGTCAGGCAAATTTATCATAAGCTATAGTGAAACATACACAGAGGGCGCTTACTACCTATCATCAGTGGCGGATGAAGTATATATAAATCCTGATTTTTCCATGCTGGAGTTCAATGGACTCAACATTGAAAGCATGTATTTTAAAGGCCTCTTCGAAAAACTGGAAATAGAACCGATCACATTTAGAGTTGGTGACTACAAAGAATTTACCGAGCCCTTTGACCGCAAAGATATGAGTGAAGGGGTAAAAAAAAGATATAAAGAATTATTATCAAATATCTATGGTAATATATTGAATAAAGTTGCTGCAAGTCGCTCAATGACTTTTGACGAAGTAAAGAACATTTCAGACTCAGCCCTAGTGAACCTGGAGGAAGATGCAATAAAATATGGCCTTGTAGATAAACTGGCTTATCGGGATGAAGTGATGAATATTCTGAAAGAAAAGCTGCAACTTACTGATGAAAAAGATGTCAAATTAGTAACGTATGAAAAATACAGAAAATCATATTCGGATACCGAAACATCAAAAAATCGCATAGCAGTTATCGTGGCATCCGGAAATATCGTTACCGGTAAGGGTGACAACAACAATATCGGATCAACAAAATATGCCAAAGAAATAAAAAAGGCTGCTGAAGATGATAAAATTAAAGCTATTGTATTGCGGATCAATTCTGGTGGAGGAAGTGCATTAGCAAGTGACATTATGTGGAGGGAACTAAAACTAGCGGCTGA
>JAHEMV010000352.1 GCA_024643455.1 Cytophagales bacterium | reverse complement strand
AAATTGTATTACCGTGAGCTTATCGCTCGTTTTGGTCATCACCTTGCCATCACCTGGAATATGGGAGAGGAAAATGGACCAGCAGATTTTACACCCAATGCACAGACCATTGTGCAGCAAAAAGCCATGGTTAGGTATATGAAAGAAACCGACCCGTATCAAAATTATGTAGTAATTCATACGCATTCGGCACATGATCCCAGATATCAAATTTTTAATCAGCTTTTAGGTAATCAACATCTGGACGGACCTTCCATCCAAATTCATGATATGCGTGCTGCACATGAAGAAACGTTGCATTGGACCGCAGCTTCAGCAGAAGCAGGGAGAGCCTGGGTAGTTTGCATTGATGAAATTGGGCCTGCCTCAAGAGGTGTCGATCCTGATGACCGTGAAGACAATAATCAGGATACTGTAAGAGCTGAAGTTTTATGGGGAAATCTGATGGCAGGCGGAGGGGGAGCAGAGTGGTATTTTGGTTATAAAAATCATGATAATGACCTGGGTTGTGAAAATTGGAGATCAAGAGATCGGATGTGGGATTATACCAGACTTGGTGTAGAATTTTTTCAAAAGCATGTGCCTTTTTGGGAAATGGTACCATCCGATGAGCTCGTCAATGCAGGGAACTATTGCCTCGCAAAACCCAATGAAATTTACCTTGTTTACTTACCTTATGGAGGAATGGCCAATTTAAATCTTGAAAAAGCTGAAGGTACGTTTTCTGTCTATTGGTTTAATCCACGGAACGGTGGAGCGCTTTTTCAAAATGAATTGAAATCAATAAACGGCAGAATGATTGTTGATTTGGGGATGCCTCCCTCAGAGCCAGAAAAGGATTGGGCAATTTTGGTAAAAAAGGAATAATTTTTTCGGTATAAACCAAAAATTCTGTAGCTATTTATATTTGAAAATCAACTTGCCTAAGCTTTGCTATTGAAAAATATCAAACTTGATAACTAAAAAATGAATACTTTGTCTTTACAATACATGCATCAGACAATAATTAGAACTTTAAATGAGTTCTAGTGTTATTAAAATAAATTTGTTTTTTGGTTGACATAAAAAGTTTGAGGGGTAAGATGAACAGCATTTCAAAGGCAGCAGTATTTTCATTGTTTTTTAGTCTGGTTTTATTTTGGTCGTGCAAAGAGGAGGATGTAAAACCAACTCCTGATGGTCAGGTTCAGGAAATCAATGCATTTATTTGGCAGGGGATGAGTGAAATGTATCTTTGGAATGATCTGATGCCACAGGATATTGATGCGAAAAGCGAATTTGATCCAAAGCAATATTTTGATAAGCTACTTTATAAACCTACTGATCGTTGGTCATTTATTACGGATGATTATGATGGGTTGATCAACAGTCTAAAAGGAATTGAAACTTCATTTGGAGACAATTTCAAATTATTCCTGACCACCTCTGGATCCAATGATGTCGTGGGAATCGTAAAATATGTGATTCCGAATTCACCTGCAGACCTGGCTGGAATTAAGCGGGGGGATAAATTTTTTAAAGTGGATGGTATAAAATTGACTACAGCCAATTACCAGGAATTGCTTTATGATCGGAGCAGTTATACGCTCACATTAGGTGAATTCGATGCACAAGGCAATATTTCTCCTGTTGAGGATAAAAACCTAACAGCTATTGAGCTGGCAGAAAATCCAATTCTGATACATAAAACCTTTGACGTAAATGGGCAAAAAATTGCATACCTGTCGTACAATCAATTTATTCAGGAATACAGTGATTCCCTTGTTAGTGCTTTTCAACAGTTCAAACAAGATGGAGTAACAGACATGGTGCTGGATTTGCGTTACAATCCGGGAGGTTCGATCAATAATGCTATTTTACTATCCAGCATGATAGCCCCAGCTGCTGTTGTTGAAAATAAGAACATATATGCCAGGATGGTCTGGAATGATCACGTAACAGAATATATCATCCAGGAAGAAGGAGAAAACTCAGACAATCTTGTTTCAACTTTTGTAATTCCGCAAGTGAATCTGGACTTGAACAGAATTTATATTTTGATCTCACGCAATTCAGCTTCCGCCAGTGAACTTGTGATCAATTGCCTCAAGCCATATATGGATGTGGTTCTTGTCGGTTCTGAAAATACTACGGGAAAGTATGTTGGTTCAATAACGATTCACGATGAAAATGCCAATAATGGCTGGGCTATGCAACCAATAGTTTTGAAATCTGCTAATGCCGATGGTTTTACAGATTTTGTTGATGGATTTTATCCGGATTTTATTGTGGCAGATGATTTCAATGCCGATCTGGGGACGCTTGAAGAGGACATGTTGGCCAAATCAGTTGAGTTAATAACAGGGGTGTCTTTAACAGATCCTGCACGAGTAGCCAGTTCCACGTTACCTAAAAATTTACAACCTGTTTTCGATCAAAGGTTTGCCTCAAGACAAAATATGTACCTCGATTTTCCTTAAGAAGCCATCAAATATCCCTTAATTATAGAATTAATTTATATTTAGCTTTAATTTGATCAGGTAGGATTTTATATAAACACCTCCTATTTTCGCTATATCAAATTCCTAAAACTAAATAACTACCAGCATGAATTTTTTAAGCAAATCTATACTCAATTTACTTTTTCTATTTTTTACTACTTCGCTTTTTGCGCAAAGTGATTTTGAAGGCATTATAGATTTTTCCATTTCCTATATTGAACTTCCAGCAGAAATGAAAGGATATGAAGCGATGCTTCCTAAAGAAATGAGCATTACAATGAAAGGAAATAAGTCAAGAATTGAGCAAAGCCAAATGATGGGAACAAATGTCATTGTGAGCGATATGGACAAGAAAAACGGGTTTATCGAAATGGATATGGGTGGTCAGAAATTGCGCATGTTGATCACTACAGATGAATTTGAAAAAGAAGAAAACAAACCCTTATCCAATATTGAATACCTCGATGAAACAAAAAATATCCTTGGCTATGCATGCAAAAAAGCGATAATGAAAAATGATTTGGGAGACACTGTTATGATTGTTTTTTATACTAAAGAAATAAGTAATAAAGCACAAAAGGAATTTGTCGGCTTAGAAGGTTTCCCTCTTCAGTACAACATGACGCAGCAAAAAATGACTATGGAGATCCTTGCAACTGGCATTAATAAACAAACCGTTTTGGATGGATCTTTTGAAAAAAATGAAGGGTTTAAGGATATATCTCAAGCCGATTTGCAGAAAATGATGAGTGGCGGTAATTAATATTAGATTATAGAATCTGCTTTTTATAGCTTCTCGATTTACAAAGTGATCTTTCTTAAACTGGAACAGAGAAATCAAATAATGTTTTTCTAAAATAAATAATATCTGTAATAGACCCTTCTTCAATTATTTAAGTAATATAATGAGTATTTTTTATTGAATTCTATCCGGTTTTACTGCGAATTTTTTAACTTACTCTATAATATACCAAGTTCAATTTTTACAATAATCCGATGAATTTTTCAAACTACAAATCAAATTTTATTTCCAAAATCATCCTCCTATCCTTGTTTGGTTTTTCTTTGTTTTTCTCATCCTGCAAGGAAAATGTACTAGTTGAAGAACATACGCTGTCCGATGGGTGGCAAATTATTTCTTCTGAAAAAATTGATGCTGAAGGAAAACAGCTTTCTTCAGGAGAGGTTGAACTCAATGATTGGACAGAGACCACAGTTCCAACAACTGTGATGGGTGCTTTGACAGAAGCAGGAGTTTATAAGGATGTTTTCTTTGCAGACAATCTTGATAAAATCCCAACCGAATCATTCGAAAAACCATGGTGGTTTCGAAACACTTTTTTAATCGACAATTTCAATTCAAAGAGCGAGACGTTGCGATTGTTTTTTGATGGAATAAATTACCGGGCAAACATCTGGCTCAACGGTGTGCAGATTGCTGATCAGGATACACTTTATGGGTCGTTCAGACAGTTTGAAATTGATATTACCAATATAGCCCAGGTTTCTAATATTTTGGCGGTTGAAATCATACCACCAAAACCACGCGACTTCTATATGGGTTTTGTGGATTGGGCACCGACTCCTCCAGACAAATACATGGGCATTTACCGTGAGGTGAGATTAAAAAGAACTGGAAAGGTGAGTTTGGATGCGCCATTTGTGAAAACTGATGTTAATACTGAAACGCTAAAAAATGCTGCAATTTCAATTAGCGGAGAGATTACAAATTTCAGCAATGAAAGTAAAACGGTGACCGTTAAGGGAATTATTGAGGATATCGAAGTTTCGAAACAAGTAGATTTAAAACCGCATGAAAAAATAGTTGCATGGTTTACTCCTGAAGAATTTGATCAACTAAATATTGAAAATCCACGACTTTGGTGGCCCAACGGACTTGGGACTCCAAATATGTATATCCTCAATCTGCAAATCCTAGAGAATGGAACTTTGGTAGATGAGCAAACGGTAAATTTTGGGATCAGAAAAGTCGAAACGTACCTCAATGATTCCGGGGCCCGGGGATATAAAGTAAATGGAAGAGATGTGCTAATAAAAAGCGGGGGTTGGGTAGATGATTTATTTTTAAGGTATACACCGGAAAAAGACGCAGCCCAGATCAGGTATGTGAAAGAAATGAATATGAATTCGGTTCGCTTTGAAGGATTCTGGGGCAGTAGCCAACATATTTATGATCTGTTGGATCAGAATGGTATCCTGTTGATGGTAGGCTTTAGCTGCCAATGGGAGTGGCCGGATTACCTTGGTTTGGATTTGGTAGTTTCCGCTGATGATGATCCAAGTATGACTATAGCTGAAGGCACAGATTTATATGGGGTAAAGATTACAGAACAAGAGGAGAATTTGTTATCAAATTATTTTATTGATCAGGTGAAATGGTTGAGAAATCACCCAAGTATTTTATGTTGGGCAGTAGGGAGTGATGCCATGCCAAAGCCAAGCCTGGAGCAAAGTTATCACAAAACACTTGAGCAATTTGACGACACTAGATCATTGCTGATTTCGGCAGGAGGATTTAAAAGTGAAATTTCAGGAACTTCTGGAATGAAAATGTTAGGACCATACGAATATGTGCCACCTGTGTATTGGTATGAAGATGAAAGCAAATTTGGCGGAGCTTATGGATTTAATTCTGAAACAGGTCCTGGACCTCAAATACCTCCTATAGAAAGTATCAAAAAAATGATGCCAGAAGAAAATCTCTGGCCACCCGCAAATGATATGTGGAATTATCATTCCGGGAGAAAGGAATTTAATAGTGTAGATGTTTACCTCGAAGCACTAAACAATAAATATGGTAAGCCTCAAAACCTTGAAGAATTGGCACTCAAAGCACAGCTGATGAACTATGAAGCGATGCGGCCGATGTTTGAAGCACATGTCATCAACAGAAAAAAAGCGACAGGTGTAGTGCAATGGATGTTGAACTCGCCCTGGCCGGAGTTTTACTGGCAGTTATACGATTTCTATTTGATGCCAACAGGGGCTTTTTTTGGAACCCAAAAAGCATGTCAGCCTTCATCATTGATATACAATTATTACAATCATAAGGTGTATGCAAGTAATGACCAACAGGCGGGCATTCAGGATTTTGAAGCACAAATAACCCTGTATGATATAAATTCCAAAGTGGTATTTGAGCATAAAGAATCTATAAGTCTTGGAGAAAATGAATATAAAGAATTGGTCAGTATCCCTGAACTTGAAGGCAAAAACAAAGTTTATTTTCTGGATTTGAAACTTAAAAACAATTCAGGAAATCAAGTTGTGGATAATTTTTATTGGTTGGCAACAAAAAAGGATGAGTTGGCATGGGATAAATCGGTTTGGTTTTATACTCCTCAGAAACAATATGCTGATT
>JAHEMV010000351.1 GCA_024643455.1 Cytophagales bacterium | reverse complement strand
ATCCCGGAACCGCTAGTCTCCAATAATACTTTATGTTCTCCTGATTTGATCATGTCATGGGAATGTCCTTTGGCACCATTATTTTCCATACCTCCCTGACCTTTTAGACCGTTCAAATTCTCAAAACTAGACCAGCGTGGTTCAATGTTATCAGAATATTCGAATAGGTGCGATGGATAAAGAGAACGATCAGTAATTTCGGCTTTTTTATTCATGCAGCCGTAAAACACAAAAAATGACCATACCAAAATTAATGTAGTGGTTTTCATAATATTTGATTTGCTTGAAACTAAAGTTATCAATAAATGTAAAAAGTTCTTACTTTTTTTAATAATGGCCGCAAATCCAATTTTTAGAATTTTCATGGTTTGCGTAATACTATTTATATTCGGCACCCGCTATTTCTATACATTCCTTTATATAATGGTATCTAAAAAAGACTTTCGCATACGAATCGAAATAATTAATTAAAAACAGTTTGAAATATAGAATTTCTACAAAATTTATAATGATTTTTACAAAGTAGTATTGTTTAATCCTGCATTTATAGGTTAGCTTTTTCCCAATGAGATGAATAAGACAGTTAAAACCATTCTTACAATAGTAATTACAATTATTATTTTGGGCCTAATATTATATCCGAGGCTTAAACCTGAAGAGTCAGGACCTGTAGTTGCTGCTACCCCCGGGAGTTCCAAATTGCCAGTTGAAGCAAAAATCATCAAACCTGAACGTATTGAAAATGCAATTAAGATTACTGGGGCTATTCTAGCCAATGAATCCGTTGCTTTACGAAGTGAAATATCAGGAAAAATTGAAAAAATAAATTTTCAGGAAGGCCAACGAGTAAAAAAAGGTGATTTGCTCCTTAAAATAAACGATGACGAGATTTTAGCGCAACTTGAGCGTTTGAAATATACGCAGAAGCTGAATGACGATATGGAATACCGCATGCGGCAATTGCTTGAAAAAGAAGCCATCAGCCGTGAAGAATATGAGATTGCTCTTACTACCTTGAATACCACGTTAAGTGATATTAAAGAACGTGAAGCACGTGTTGCAAAATATAAATTGTATGCGCCATTTGATGGCGTCATTGGATTAAGACAAGTAAGTGAAGGGAGCTATATCACACCATCAGATTTGGTGGTCAATATTTATAACATTAATCCCATAAAGGTTGAATTTTCCATCCCGGGCAAGTACAGCGCTATGGTGCATAAGGGAGATTCGATTCAGTTCACGATCGAAGCATCAGACGAAAAATTTACAGGAATTATTTATGCGGTTGAACCGCGGGTTGACCCCCAGACCAGAACGCTTCCTATTCGAGCAATTTGTAATAATGATCATGATTTGTTGATCCCAGGCCAATTTGTGAACATAGATTACACATTAAGCGTAATTCCAAATGCAATGTTGGTCCCTTCCGAGTCTGTGATTCCGGAAATGAATAGTCACAAAATTTATATTTATAGAAACGGTGTCGTAACACAACAAAAAATAGGTATCGGACTGCGTACAGAGCAGGATGTCCAGGTTATTACCGGTTTAAATCCTGGTGATACCATAATAACAACTGGAATACTTCAGGCCAGAGAAGGCTTGCCTGTTACTATCACAAAAATAAATTGATCCCGGAGCATGGCTAGTTTATCGCACATAAGTATTGACCGTCCAGTTTTGGCTATTGTTATGTCTCTGACTATCCTGATTTTTGGGATAATTGGATTTTTTTTCCTAGGTGTAAGGGAATATCCAAGTGTGGATCCACCTGTAGTTACAGTTTCAACTTCATATACCGGAGCAAATGCTGAAGTAATTGAAACCCAAATTACAGAACCTTTAGAGGAATCCATAAATGGTATTGAAGGGATCAAAAGCCTTTCCTCATCCAGCAGGGATGGGAGAAGCCAAATAACTGTTGAGTTTGGTTTGGAATCAAACCTCGAAGGAGCTGCCAATGATGTCCGTGATAGGGTGTCACGTGCTATGAGGCAATTGCCACCGGATGCTGATCCCCCTATCGTCACCAAGGCAGATGCCAATTCAGATGCAATCGTAATTTTACAGATTTCCAGTGACAAGAGGAACCTGATGGAGTTGTCGGAAATCGCAAATAATATGTTCAAGGAACGTTTTCAAACGATACCAGGTGTAAGTGAGGTAAGGATATATGGTGAACGAAAATATTCTATTCGATTGTGGATGGATCCTGAAAAATTAGCTGCCTTCAAGCTTACACCGCTTGATGTTTATAATGCTGTAAATAGCCAAAACCTGGAGTTACCTACTGGTTCTCTTGAAGGCAACAGCACCGATCTTACGATACGCACAATGGGACGTCTATCGAATCCCTCAGATTTTAATGAAGTTATTGTTAAGGAAGATGGAAATGTAATAGTAAAATTTGAGGATATCGGTTGGGCAGAATTTTATCCGGAAAACGACCGATCCATGGTGCGCAGCAATGGCATTCCTTTAGTGATGAATGCGCTCATCCCACAACCAGGATCAAATAATCTTGAAATAGCAGATGAATTTTATCGACGTTGGGAAATGATAAAGAAAGACTTACCGGAAGATGTTCATACGGCTATTTTGTTGGATACTACAGAATATATCCGTGATTCTATCGCTGAAGTGCAACAAACCATTTATCTGGCTTTTGGATTAGTTGTATTGATTATTTTCCTTTTCCTAAGAGATTGGCGCACAACATTAATTCCCGTGGTGACTATTCCCATCTCACTAATTGGAACATTTTTCATCATGTATATTGCTGATTTTTCCATTAATGTCCTCACGATGTTGGGTATTGTTCTGGCAATCGGATTGGTGGTGGATGATGCTATTGTTGTATTGGAAAATATTTACTCTAAAATTGAGGGTGGAGAAACACCTATTGAATCTTCCAAAAAAGGTTCATCTGAAATATTTTTTGCGGTGGTTTCTACCACGGTTGCCCTTGCTTCCGTATTCCTTCCGGTAATTTTTCTTCAAGGATTGACAGGAAGGTTGTTTAGGGAATTTGGTATTGTAGTTTCCTCGGCCGTCATTATTTCTTCTTTTGTGGCACTTTCGCTTGCGCCGATGCTCTCGTCAAAAATATTGAAACGGAGAGAAAAACACAATGCGTTTTATAATTTCACCGAACCATTTTTTGTTTGGCTGAATAATAAATACGCCAATGCCCTGGAGAATTTTATGAAAAAAAGATGGATTGCCATAATAATCATCTTAGCCTCCGGAATAGGGATTTATTTTTTCATGAAAGTTATCCCTAATGAATTATCTCCCATGGAAGACAGGTCCAATTTCCGAGTAATGGCTACCGGTCCGGAAGGCGCCAGTTTTGAATTTATGGACGCGTATGTAGAAAAAGTGACAAATACCTTAGCTACAGAGGTTCCGGAAATAAGAACGTATATGTCCTTCACCTCGCCAGGGTTTGGCGGTGCCTCTTCCAACTCGGCTATGTTCATGGTCCAGCTCGACGATTCAGATCAGCGAAAACGCTCACAATCGGATATTGTAAAGAGCCTGAGACCTGAAATAAATAAAATTACTATGGCCAGGGCCTCCATTATGGAACCTCCTTCGATTGGTTCCAGAAGATCCGGTCTTCCTGTTCAATATGTTATACAGGCTCCAACACTGGAAAAGTTAAAAGCGGTTCTTCCTGAATTCCTTGAAAAAGCTGGTAAAGATCCAGCATTTGAATTTGTGGACGTAAACTTAAAATTCACAAAACCTGAAGTTAGAATTCAGATTAACAGGGAAAAAGCCAGAAGCCTGGGTGTCTCCGTGCGGGATGTTGCGCAGACCCTTCAGCTAGGATTAAGCGGTCAGCGCTTTGGCTATTTTGTTATGAATGGAAAGCAATATTATGTAATCGGGCAAGTAACTAAGGAGAACAGGAATGACCCTCTCGATTTACGTTCATTGTATGTCAGAAGCAATAATGGTTCACTAATACAATTGGACAACCTCATTACAATGGATGAACAGTCTTCTCCCCCACAACTTTATAGATACAATCGTTTTGTTTCGGCCACAATTACGGCCAACCTGGCTGGGAAAACAAAACTTGGTGAAGGACTGGATGCTATGGACAGGATTGCTTCAGAAGTGCTGGATGATACCTATTCAACTGCATTGGATGGCCAGTCCAAAGAATTCCGTGAAAGCTCTGGGAACCTCTATTTTGCATTCGCTTTTGCATTAATACTTATCTATCTTGTTCTTTCTGCCCAATTCGAAAGCTTCAGGGATCCATTGACCATTATGTTTACAGTTCCCCTCGCTTTAGCCGGAACACTACTTTCTTTATGGTATTTTGGCGAAACGTTGAATATATTTAGCCAGATAGGAATCATCATGCTTATTGGCCTTGTTACAAAAAATGGAATTCTTATAGTTGAATTTGCCAATCAGCGGAAAGCATCCGGTATGGAGATACAGGAATCTATCGTAGGAGCAGCCAAGGCACGTTTCAGACCAATTCTTATGACCAGTTTGTCAACAGTCCTGGGAATATTACCAATCGCTTTAGCTCTTGGAGCAGGATCTGAAAGCAGAGTTTCCATGGGTATTGCTGTAATTGGTGGATTGATATTTTCTACGGTATTGACCTTATTTGTGATCCCAGCGATCTACGTTTACCTTACCGGCAAGAAAGGCCGTGTTTCACGACTTTAGTTTTTTGTCAAATGATTAGATTATCTCAGCAATGAATTATTTTATAATGAAACGGATCATTATCCTTTTAATCCTTATAGTTTGTATTCCACAGATCCGCGCGCATGCTCAGGACACATTGAAAATTGAACAGGCTATACAAATCGGTTTGGAAAACAACTTTGATATCAAAATTTCAAAAGGGCAAAAAGAAATCGCATCCAATAATAATACCTATGGAAATGCAGGTTTCCTGCCAACCCTGGATCTTAGTGCGTCTCAGAGATACACTAAAGAAAATACAAGCCTGAAATTCTTTAATGGAACTGAACAGAGTCGTGATAACGCAAAATCGAATAATTTGGCTGAATCGGCTATTATTAATTGGACCATTTTTGATGGCACTACCATGTTTCAAACTAAAAACAGACTTGAAGAGCAAGAAAAAATGGCATTCGCCCAGAATGAAGTTGTTATTCAAAATACTGTAGCGCAGATTGGCATTGAATTTTACACTGTGTCGCTCGAGCAAATCAGGCTTGACCTTTTTAAAGAGAATATTAGCCTTTCAGAAGATCGGCTGGAAATTGCAAAAAATAAATTTGAACTTGGAAAGGCAGCTAAAACGGAATTTTTGCAAGCCCAGGTGGACTTAAACAACGACAAATCAAATTACCTGATCCAGCAGGAACGATTGGCTGCATCCAAGACTGCGTTAAATGAACTTTTGGCCAGAGATGTCACGCTGGACTTCTATGTCGTATTTGACCCCGAGTTGAACACAACGCTAAATTACGAGGAACTTAAAGCTTCCATGCAATCCGGCAATCCTCAATTGACAGCTTCACTTTATGAAATGAATGCGACACAAATAATTGAAAAGGAAATAAAAGGTGAACGACTTCCTGTGATCGGTTTAAATGCAGGATATAATTATGCTAAATCTGAAGCTGAAGCTGGCCAATTGCTAAGTCGGAAATCCAAAGGCATTAATTATGGAATTTCAGCCTCCTGGCAACTTTTCAACGGCTTTAATCTTAATCGTCGTGTTCAAAATGCAAAAATTCTTTCCGAGAACTCATCCTTAAATTATGAAGCCTTAAAACTAAGTCTTGAAAAGGTTTTATATTCTACATTTATCAGTTATCAGAATAATATTCAACTCCACAAAATGGAACAGGAAAATAGAGCCGTAGCCCAGGAAAATAATGA
>JAHEMV010000018.1:6055-22910 GCA_024643455.1 Cytophagales bacterium | reverse complement strand
TGTAATGCACGCTGAACAGCTTCTGAAAGATAAATGCTTCCCGGATCAGCCAGGGATTCTATACGTGAGGCAATATTGACTCCATCACCGAAAATGTCTTCATTTTCCATGATGATGTCACCGATATGAAGTCCGATTCGCAACCTGCCTTTTAATTCCTTTTTGGCTTTTTGTTGGATTTCTATGGCACATCTGACGGCATTGTATGCACTATCAAATTGAGCAAGCATACCATCACCCATCTCTTTAATCCATTTTCCATGAAATTTTTCAATGAGGGGTTTTTGGATTTCACGGTTTTTTCTAAGTAGGGAAAGTCCTTTTTCTTCATCTCTTCCCATCAATGCTGTATAACCGACAATGTCGGTAAACATGATTGCGGCAAGTTGGTGTTGATAGGAAGTCATTATTCTTCAATTTAATGAAAAATCGTCAGCATTTAAATATTCGTTTTTTTAGAATATGAAAAGAATTTCACCAAAAAAAAGGCAAATTTTAATTGACATTATTATTTCATAAAGACTCGCAAATGAACATCATTAGCTAAAAACTTTCTCCCCAGTTTCATATGGAATACATCCTTCAAACCGTCCTGGTATAGGGACAAATCGCATCACCTTGGTGCCTACTATTTCTGATGAAAGATAACCCCAGACCGATAGCTGCTTCATCATGGAATAATAATGTGGCGGACTTTCATTTTGACGTGTTTGATTAGAAGTTTTTGATTCTGACTCAAGTTTTAGAATCAGTTCATTTTTATCAACTATGGAAAGCTTGATAAATTTATCATTATAATTTAGTTGACTTATCTCATCCAATTTTAATAAGCCATCGATTAATTCGTTCTGCTCATTTTCAGTATAGCAATCAGTTACAATCCGATTGGCAAATTTCCCTATTTCCACATCTTTGGCGCCAGGAGAATTCGATGTTTTTGGCAAAATAGTTTCGGCCAATTCTTCCAATATGTTTTGCTGGGAATTATCCAGAATTCCCATGATGGATTTTGGTTTGTTTTCTTTGCAACCTGATAAAAACCCTGCCGCTCCTGCTATGGTACCACCACAGACCAAACTGACCATTGACAATGCTTCTCTGCGATCCATTATATATTTTGTTTTTTCATTTCACTAACTGCATAATCTACCGCCCTTGCTGTAAGGGCCATATAGGTAATTGACGGATTCTGGCATGCCGATGAAGCCATACAGGCTCCATCCGTTACGAATACATTTTTTACTTCGTGCATTTGATTATGTCCATTTAGTATAGAAGATTTCGGATCTTTACCCATGCGTGCAGTTCCCATTTCGTGAATACCCAGTCCCGGTGATTCTTTAGAATCAGATTTAGTAATATTTTTGAAGCCGGCCTTATCCAACATTTCCGCCCCACTTTCCAGGATATCTTCAAGCATGCTCAATTCATTGTTCTTATACTCGCAATCAATCTCCAGAATAGGCATGCCCCATTCATCCTTTTTGTCCTTGCTTAGCCTAACATGATTGTCAAAATCGGGAAGATGCTCTCCCATACCCTGCATGGAAATACCCCATGGTCCGAGTTCAGTTAGCTTTTCTTTGAAATCAGCACCAAATGGTTGGTCTGAAAGATCCGTATTTCCACGTGATCTACCAGCAAAAACAGAATAAGCATACCCTCTCAAAAAAGAATCCTGGACATCACTACCAAAATTTCTAAAACGTGGTAAGTAAGTACCTGTTGGTCGTCGGCCATAATAATATTTATCCGTAAACCCTTCCACTTCTGCTGAGATTCTTCCCCTGTAATTATGATCCATAAGGTAATGCCCCAGGGTACCACTGTCATTCCCTAATCCATTAGGAAATCGATCAGAGGTCGAATTCATTAAAATCAATGCGGTATTTAAAGTGCCTGCATTTACAAAAATGACATCTGCAAAGAACTCCTGCATCTCTTTAGTTTCAGCATCGATTACCCTAACGCCGGTAGCTCTTGCTTTATCTTCATCGTAGATGATCGAATGAACGACTGAAAAAGGTCTTAAGGTTAAATTACCTGTTGCTATAGCAGCAGGTAAAGTGGCGGAGTTACTGCTGAAATACCCACCAAAAGGGCACCCTCTGCTACAACGATCCCGATATTGACAAGGCCCTCTTCCTAAATGAGCCTGTGTGAGGTTGGCAGTTCGTGAAATAATTAGGTTTCTGTTCTTAAAGTTGGATTCTATTTGCTCTTTAAAGTAGTTTTCAACACAGGTCATATCCATAGGAGGAAGAAATTCACCATCCGGAACTTGAGCTAATCCATCTTTATTTCCACTTATTCCTGCAAATTTTTCAACATAGGAATACCATGGCGCAATATCTTCATAACGAATTGGCCAGTCTGTACCGATTCCTTCTTTAGCATTTGCTTCAAAATCCAGGTTACTCCATCGTTGAGTCCATCGTGCCCACATCAATGATTTACCGCCAACCTGGTAGCCACGAATCCAGTCAAAAGGTTTTATCTGTACATAGGGATGTTCCTGATCTTTGACAAAAAAATGTTCTGTCGATTCATCAAATGCATAACATCGGCTTACGATTGGATTTTCTTCCCTGATCTTGTTTGGCATTTCCAGTCGATGTGGAAATTGCCAGGGTTCCAGCATAGCGGTGGGGTAATCTTTTACATGTTCCACATTTCGGCCTCGCTCCAATACTAATGTTTTTAGCCCTTTTTCACACAATTCCTTGGCCGCCCATCCACCCGACATTCCTGACCCAATAACAATAGCATCAAATTTATTCGTTTGGTTTGTTGAGCTGATGTTTATATGCTTAATATCTTCTTCCATTCATTTCAATTCTTAAACTAAATGTTTTATTAACCATCCTTTGAAATAATTCAATTATACCAGGCTAAATGCTTTTTTCATGGCCTCGGAAGTAGCCTTTAGCGCAGCATCATTATCCAGATCATTTAATACTTGATTAAATGGTTCAGCCCTGGTGGGTCCATCATAGCCTATTTCTACTAATGCATCCATGAATGACTGCATATCAATCATTCCAGTAGCCATAGGAAGCTCTCGTGTCCCATCCAGTTGCTCATTAATTGATAATCCTGTAATTGCATCATTCAGATCGACGGTGACGATGTCCTCATTGGATAATGATAAAAGGTCGGCTTTTGTTTCCCCAGCACAGTACCAGTGAAAACTGTCCAGTTGGACTCCGACATTGGGTTCATCAATGGCACTTATTAATTCTTTGCACTCAGCAAGCGAATGGACAAAAGAAAATTTATCCCTGGCCATAAGTGTTTTTGGACCAACATATTCCAGACCGAGTTTGATATTAAAATGACCTAAAATAGTGGCTACTTCTTTTAGCCGCTTTGCGTGTTGATGCATATTTTCCAAATAAGTGAGTTCTGCATGCGTTGGCATAATCCAGGTGGACATTCGAGTAACGCCGGCTTTTTGAAGTGCCTCAGCATGTTTTGGCAGATCGGTCAAGCCCTTGTGCTGAGTAGCTTCGTCTCCTCTGAAATCCATAGGCAATCCGGAGGCACCCCAGGAAATCTTCAGTGTGGCCATTTTGCTATTAAATTCATTGATCTGTGCATCGCTCCATTCGGCAAGAGTACCCGAATAAGCTACAATAGATTCAAAGCCATATTCAGAAGCCTTTTCGAGTAATTGAACCTGGTCCAGTTTGACGCCGATAGCACCTGGATTGATACCCATTTTAAACTTCCTGTCATTTTTTAGCGTCATGGATTTTAATCCGCTAAAAGGAACAAATGCGATGCTTGATGCGATTGCAGTTTTCTTAATGAAGCTTCTTCTATTCGTAGTATTCGTCATGAGATAATTCTTTTGTTGATATTTCAAATTCAATTTTATCGGTTTATCCGATTCTGTTTTTTCAAATGTCAAAATACTATTTTTAAACATAAAAAGTATGCTGAAATAGAATTAAACGCATGAAATATTATAAATTAAATAAGTAGGTAAATTTAGTTATGAGTGCTCTGCTTTTGTATTTGAATTGATCTGAGCTTTAATTTTATTTGTACACTAACAATTCTCTCAATTTATATTAATCATAGAATTTGAAAGTAAGGTATAAGCAGTTAATTTTACGGGCAATGGAATGTAAATAACCTTTTACCGGATTCGGGATGTGGCGCAGCCCGGTAGCGTACCTGCATGGGGTGCAGGGGGTCGCAGGTTCAAATCCTGTCATCCCGACTTTTTCAGAGTCAATGAGTGCAAAATCCTCTAAATCTATGATTTAGAGGATTTTTTTATGCTATCAAAATTTCAATTTTAACAGAATTCACCCCCTGTCGGATTCTGGATTCAACAGTCAAATTTTACTGCTATTAAGAGAGTTAATAGTGGCACTCAAACTTGTATTTTTTAAAAAATTATTTTTTTTTGAACAATTTTATTTTACAAGTAGTTATCAAAAATTATCAATCAAAATTAAAATCAATGAAAAACATCTATTTATTGTTAACTGCATTAATTATCAGCGCAACAAGCTTTGCGCAAGTTGAGTTAAAACCTACAATTGGTTTAACAATTACCAATGTCTCCAAAGATCCAGATTCTGGAAATGCAAAAGGTCAGGCTGGTTATCAGTTTGGTGCAAGTGTACTTATTGGAGACAAATTCTACGTGGATCCTGGAATATTTTTTGTAAGGAAGAGCACAAAATTTGTAGAAGAAGGCACAGCCGTAAATGAATTGAAATTGGATATGAAAGGAATAAGGATTCCTGTAGCCGTAGGATACCATTTACTTGGTGATGAGGAAAGCTTAGCTGCGCTGCGTGTTTTTGGTGGTGGTTCAGCTTTTTTTGTATCCAGCGTGGATGCTGATGGTGGTGTTGATAAAAGCGATTTCAATAGCCCTTCCTGGGGAGTTTTTGCCGGAGCAGGTCTTGATATTTGGATACTTTTTTTAGATCTAAAATATGAATGGTCTTTAACAGATGTTTCCAGCATCACAAATTTTGATATTGGCAAACAAAAATCTCTTTTTATCAATACCGGGATAAGAATTAAATTTTAAATATTAAACTAACTAAATCAACTTTGGAAGATTTATCCCTGATAAAAAGGTGTATTTCTTTCAAGGTTTTTTTAATTTATATTCAGTACTTTTCAGTGTTTTAATTACCTTATGATTTGAGATAATGTCTAATAAAAGAATTCATGTTTCAAAATATGTTTAGTAAAAAAGGATCACTTTTTTTTTACTTTCTTATTAATTCAATTTGTGGGTTAGCTCAGGATGGTCATTACTGGACTGAAAATCATGGCACACGTTCTACATTATTGAATGGTGTAGTGATAGGAAGTGTAGCCGATTTAGGAGCAGTCTATTATAATCCTGCCAGATTAGGGCAAATAAATAATCCTGCATTTCTCCTAAGTGGGAAAGTTTATCAACTTGATATCCTAAAAATAGAAAACGGAGCTGGTAATGGTTTGGATTTGAATCACAAAAAATTTGGAGGAGCGCCAAATATGGCTGCTGGTTCATTTCGTTTACGTTCATTAAAAAATCATCATTTCGCATATTCTTTTCTTACAAGGTATAATTTTAGAGCCAATTACTTTATTCAGAATGATGATGTTGGTGATATCATTCAATCATGGCCAGGTGATGAGATTTATGGTGGACAATTTAGTTTTCAGAAAGAATTGAAAGAAGACTGGATAGGTTTGACCTGGGCTCATGCCTTAAATGATACATGGAGTATTGGTGTTACTAATTTTGTGACGATTAGAAATCAAAATGAATTTCTTGGGACAAAAATACAGGCATTTTCTTCTTTGAATGAGCTGGCCATATTAGATAGAACAAGAGGAATCGATTTTCAAAATATCGGATTATTATGGAAGTTGGCGCTGGCTTTTCAAAAACAAAAAGTATCAGCAGGCATAACGATAACAACGCCTAAAATTAATCT
The DNA here is from genome assembly GCA_024643455.1 of Cytophagales bacterium. Lineage (GTDB taxonomy): Bacteria > Bacteroidota > Bacteroidia > Cytophagales > Cyclobacteriaceae > JAAUQL01. The sequence continues at coordinate 16,950 of JAHEMV010000018.1, read as the reverse complement.
TACCGGTAAGGGTTCAACGTTATATCAGAATTTTTTTACCGGAGCAACTAATGGAATCGAAGAAAATTTAAAAGATGAATATATAAGTTATTATCAAAATCACCTGAAGACTAAAAACCGAACCCCCTGGGCCATTGGTTTTGGAACTGGGATTTCCTTCGAAAAAAGCAAAATACATTTGAGTGGAGAATTTTATGGAAAAGTTAAGGAATACGATATTATTTCATCAGATCCTTTTATAGGACAGAGTTCACAAAAAAATATGCAGATAAAAATGCTTGATGCGTTGAACCCTGTTTTTAATGTTGGATTGGGTTATGAGTACACCTTAAATTCAAAATTTTCATTATTCAGTAGTTGTACCACTGATTTTTCGGCAGTTGAACCACAAATAAATCAATACATCGTTTCTTCAGAGATTGCCTATTCCTCTATGATACAAGCTAATATGTACCATGTTGGCGGTGGTTTTCTTATTAATACCAGTTGGTTGGAGACGACAATTGGAGCAACATATGGATTTGCTAATCAAAATATAAACCGACCTTTTCAATTCCCAGAAAATGAAGATGATCTCATCACAATTCAAGAGGAAGAATCCAAAATGTTTATTGGAAGATGGAGGTTTGTCCTGGGGTTTAGCTTCCCTTTTTTCCAAAATAATAAACTGATAGAATTCGAGTAATAAACTATTTTAACTAACATGTTTAAGAAATATAAAAGTTTTATTTATTTGCTATTGAATAAATGAAAAGTCAATCTCAATTATAATTTTACGGCTCTTTTATGCCTGATAAAACATGATTAATCGCACAAATATTTATTATGTTTAGATTAAAAATTAGATAGTTATAAATAAATGAAAATAAATTATCACAAGGTCATAGCCATTTGTTTTTTGTTCCTTCTGGGAAGTTGTTATCCTGTATCCGTAACGCGTATGAAATGGAGAATCAAATGGGACAAAACTATGAAAGAGGGGAAAGACAAGTATATGTCTGGAAATTTGCACGCTACTAATGAAAGACCACCTAACATAATTATACTTTTAGCGGACGACCTTGGCAAATATGAGGTTTCGGCATATGGCGCAAAACACATCTCAACACCTCATATAGATCAGCTTGGTCAGGAAGGAGTTATTTTTAAAGAAGGATATGTCACTGCTCCTACCTGTGCTCCATCCCGTGCCGGACTGATGACCGGAAGGGTACAGAATCGTTATGGATTTGAAACACAAATTATGGAATTTTACCCAACCAATATGATCGAATACCTTTCGGGTAAATATATGATAAATACCGGTGATTTTGTCATGGCTACCAAACCGGAATATCCTTCAGAATGGCAGGTTCATAAGCAAGGCGTACCTCCCACAGAAATTAATCTTGCTGAATTATTAAAAAAATACAACTACCAAACTGGAATTACAGGCAAATGGCACTTGGGAGCCTCAAAGTACCATATTCCCATGAACCGGGGATTTGATTATCAATATGGATTCAATGGTGCATTTTCCCTTTATACTCCGGAACAGGAATGGAATAAAGTCATTCATTATGTACAAGAATCCTTTAGCTCACAATATCAGTGGAAAAGTGGACGATATGGTGAAGGAGCGATCACTGAAAATGGTAAAGAAATAAGAGAGGAGGAATACCTGACCTTTGCTATTCGGGACAAAGCCATCAATTATATCAAAGAACATAAAGATAAACCATTCTTTCTATACTGTCCCTTTTCAGCACCTCACGTTCCATATCAAGCTCCTGTCGAATATTATTGTAATTATTTGAATGTAGAGAGAGAGGATCAGAGGGTGTATTATGCCATGATATCAGCATTGGATGATGCCATTGGAGCTATCCATAATACGGTTAAAGAACTGGGTCTTGAAGAAAATACCATGATCTTCCTTTTGAGTGATAATGGTGGAGCGTCATATACTGGAGTGACAGACAATGGACCTTTGAAAGGAGGCAAACTAACTCAGTTTGAAGGAGGAATCAATGTGCCTTTTATGATGAAGTGGAAAGGTCATATCAAGGAAGGAACCCAATACGATAATCCAGTAATTTCTACGGATATATTTACAACGGTGGTGGAAAATATCGGAGGTGTTTTACCAGCTGATCGGACATACGATGGTGTTAATTTAATTCCATATATCAATGGCGAAAAATCAAGTCGACCACATGAACAGCTTTTCTGGCGTGCTGATCATATATGGGCCATTCGGGATGAAGATTACAAATTAATTCTTAGCACAAGAGATGGATGGGCTGAATTGTATGATTTAAAATCGGATAAATCGGAAAAAATTAATCTTAAAGATAAAATGCCTGAGCTCTTTGATGCACTTTATAAAAAGCACCAGGAATGGCAGCAGGAACTACCCGAAAAACCTATGTGGCCAAGGGTGATGGATCATAAGTTTTTTCTGGATGGTAAAGAGTATTTATTCCCTGCTTAAATATGCAATCATGAAAAAGTATATTATTATAATCCTGATCCTGCTAAGTTGTAATTCGCTCATGGCGCAACAGCCTAAGCTTCATCTAAAGGCATATGGTGGGTATAATACCCATATTTTTGTATATAAGGAAATAGAAAAATCAAAGGATATCATTCATGGATGGCAAGCAGGATTTGGTTTCCGAGTAACACAAAAAAAATTTTTTGGAGAGTTTGATTTTCTCTTTTTACGTAATAGTGTGATTATTCCGTTGACTGATTCATTGGTACAAAATCAATTTGAAAAATTTGAATTTAAATTCAAATCTTTCGAAATGCCAATCAAAGTGGGTATTGTCCCTATCAAAACACCACTCTATAAATGGTACTGCTATTCTGGACTTAGTTTTAGGTTCAATACAAAAGGATACTTAAAAATAAATGAAGAGGAAATCAAATTAAAACCAAAAGAAGTTGGACTGGCAAATCCTAATATCGATTTTATAATTGGGACACAAATAGATATTGGCTGGCTCAATTTGGACTTAATGTATAGTATTGGGGTAACCAATTCATTAACTGAAAATATTAGAACGAATTCACATGAAATCCAACTTAATGCTGGAATTTTGTTTTAGATGGAGGCAATTCCAAAATAGAGGATTTTTTGTTTGTATTTATCATGAAATCAAAGAATTCTATCAGATATAAAAATATAATAAGGTAAAAATATAAATATATGGAAACTCAAAGTTCGCTTTTAAAATCTACTGCACGATTGATCACGGCCACGCTAATCGTTGTAGTGATGGTTATTGGAAAGTCTTTTCTCGTACCTTTTGCCTGGGCAGTATTGATCGGGATGGCAAGTTATCGATTCCTTGATCACCTGGAGACCAGAACTTTTTTGACACGAAGCCTGATCAATGTTCTTTTTTTAATCGTAATGCTTTTCGTACTTATCAGCCTGAGTTACTTTTTTTATATCGAGCTTAGTCATATTTTTAACGATTTGCCCAGTCTGGCGATTAAAATTTCGGATCGACTACATGAATTATCATTAAGCCTCCAAAAATATGGAATATTTATACCGGAACATGTTGATAAATCCTATATCAGCGAATGGGTGAATGGTCATAATGATATCATTATGTCTTTGATTTCTGGGATTGGCCTAAATATTTGGAATGTCATTCTTATTCTTTTCTACTTATTTTTTCTTTTATACTATAGAGACCTGGTAATCCATTTTTATGTCCAAAAATTCAAAAACAAGGAAAGGTTGGAATTAGCAAAAGACCGGTTCAATAAATCATTGAATCTTGTGCGAAGCTATATTTATGGCATTGCTGTAATTACGTTGATTTCTGCAGCCATGAATTATGTAGTATTCCTGGTTTTCGGCTTAAAATTCGGATTATTTTGGGCAGTTTTTCTTGCCCTGTTAAACCTAATCCCATTTATCGGAAATCCCATTGGTTTGGTAGTGATTATGCTTTTTGCCATAATTACAAAAGACACCATGCTGATACCTATCCTCATATTTGTTGCACTGTTCGTTATGAACTTTCTTCAAGATAATGTGATCAGACCATGGATTGTCGGTGATAAATTGAAGCTAAATGCTTTTGCTGTATTCGTCGCTATTATTATTGGTGGGATGATTTGGGGTGTATCTGGAATGATCCTCTTTATTCCAATAGTCGGAGTTGCTAAAATAATTTTGGAAAGCAAGGAGGAAAATGGTGTGTATGCTATTTTCTTTTCAGAACTGCCTAAATCACCTTACCATCCCACGGATGAAAAAGATGAAATAGTTACTTGATTTTAGTTTAGCGCGAGAGACTCTTGAAACGGAAAATAAAAATAGCTCTAACTTCTGTAAGCATCCTGATTGTTGCCCCAATCTTGATTTTGGTAATTTTATCCTTTACTCAACAAAAATCTGTACATAAGGAGCTTGTCCAAATTATCAATAATGAATTTGACGGTAAAATACAATTCAGGGATTTTTCATTTTCCTACATCCGTTATTTCCCCAAGTTGCATGTTGGATTAAAGGATGTTTTAATAAAAGATGGTGAAAAAGACGTACTCAGAATCGGAAAACTCAGTATTTTATTGAATTCTAAAAAATTATGGAATAAAAAAATTAAAATTAATAAGCTGATCATTCATGATGCTGAGTTATTTTCAGAAATAGATAGTGCAGGTAACAAAACACGATTATTCCCTACTGGAATTGGTAAATCAGGAAATAGTCAAAATCCCTTAACTATTGATTTGAATAACATAAAAATAAAAAATAGCAAATTCTATTTTGGTAATAAAATAAAAAGTAACCGAAGTTATATACAAATTGAAAACGCCTCATTTGATTTGTTGAAAAAGGATTCGCTTTTAATTTTTAGTGGAAAACTAGAAGGGAAAATTGATTCCCTCATTTCTAATAATGCTACACTTATTGCCAATCAACCTGTTAAAGGATCTGATATTGTTTTTAAAATGAATCAAATTAGCGGTGTTAAAGAATTGCTAGAAGGTAACCTGGAGCTGCATACGCTAAAGTTACAACCAAAGTTAAAAATGAAACCGTATCAGGATGGGCAAATGATAGAACTTCATATCGGGGGAGGAGATAATTTTAATAACGTCCTGGATCTGCTTGAATTCCATACCAAATTAGATTTTCAACAAATAAATCCTGATGCTATACTAAAGGTTTCGTTCAATCAGACCGGTTTTATAAATCCATATAAAAAGCCCTATTCAGAAATTGATTTTGAAATAGTAGATGCTGAGTTTTCTGGTAAAGATTTTCCTTTTAACTTAAATGTGGGAGGCATTAGAGGAAATTATAACAATGGCAAAGACCATTCACCTCAATCCACCGAACTCGTAATTGATACACTTTATGCCACGGTAAGTGAAAGCTCTATTAATGGCCGATTCAAATTATCCAATCTACAAGATCCTGTTATTGATGCTCATTTAATTACCAGCGTTGATTTGACTCACTTAATTTCGAAAAGCGAAAACTTTAGTCTGTCTGGAACTGTAAACGCTGACTTAAAGGTCGATGGAAAAATCAGTGATTTTAAAAATCTTCATTCAAAAGGAGAAAAAAAGGCAACCGGGACAATTAATATTAAAAACCTTCAATTGTTATTAAAAGACAAGGGGTATAATTTGAATCTAATTAATGGATCAGGTTTATTAAATAATCACCTTTTCGAAGTCACCAGCTTGATGGGAGCATTCAATGAATCAGCCTTTCATTTTCAAGGCAAATTTGAAAATCTTGATGAGTATATTATTGAAAAAAATAAGAATCTCGCAGGAAAGTTCATTCTTAATTTTGATAATCTTGATATTAGAAAATTTAATGTCTCGTCGGATAAAAATGAAAAAGGTAAGAATTCGAAAGGAAAATTTAACCTTGATAATTTGTCAATTGATTTTTTAGTAAATGGCAAAAATGTGATCACGGAATTTGGAAATTTTCAAGACGTGAAAATAGATAGTCGCCTCGAAAATAATGAATTGAATGTACATTCCTTCGGACTAAAATACGAGGATGGCATATTGGGAGGAAATGGTAAAGTATTATACAGTGAGCATGGTATTGATTCGGTAATAGCTACTATTCATGGAGCATTCAAAAAGTTAACTATTCAAATTCCAGAATTTAAAAAGGATGGTGCTGATCAAAGTACAAAACAATTCAAATTTCCAGAATACATAAATGCACATATCAAACTTGACATTTCACACGGTGAGCTATTGGACCAAAAATTTGAAAATCTCAATCTCCAGGCAGATATTCTTGGGCCAAAGGTCACTATTTCACAACTTGGCGTTAATATTTTTGGTGGGAGAACAGCATTAAACGCGCGATTACTTTTTGGTGAAACTGGGATAACCGGACTATGGGCCAAGGGCGATGTTAATTTTGATCGAATAGATCTTGAAAATGTATTGGCTAAATTTAATTTAAAGGATTCAACTAAATCCGCCAAAAATAAGATCGAAGTTCCAAATTCTTTGGATGTCAATTTGAGCCTCAGGGCCAACCAAATTGATTACAAAGATGTTTCAATATCAAATTTTTCATCAGCGATACGAGCTAGTGAATTGAAAACTAATAAGAAGACTTCAAATTCATGGCTATTTGGAGGAGTCAATTTTGAACTCAACGCAAAGGCTTCTTCTTTCTCCTTTAAAAATGTTAGTATAAGTGACGCTGATCTGGCTGTAAATTATACCAAGGATAAGTTGGAATTGAATCATTTGAAATTTGCATTCCTGGATGGAACTGCGGATGTAAATGGGTATATAAAAAAAGTAGAATCCGGTTTTTCACCTGGTTATATATATTCCAATTTAGACAGTATCGACATCAAGAAATTATTTATTTCCTTTGACAATTTCGATCAGGATGTTTTCAATGCAAATAATTCTTCCGGATTTATTTCATTGAAATCTCATTATTATTTTGAAATCGAGGAAAACTTTGTCCCAATTAAAAACAGAAATCTATTGATAATCAATAGTACTGTTCATCATGCTGAATTAGATAAGGTTGAACCGATTGAAAAAGCCTTATTTTTTGTTGGCCACAAATCAAAAGATAAGATGATCATAAGTGAATTGAATTTAGATGCAATTATGATTAAAAATAAGATGTATTTTCTAAACATGTTTATGAATGATAATATCGCTAACCTCAATGTTTTCGGAGAAATCAATTTCGATAATAAATTAATCGATTTAGGTCTCGAAGTTAGTTTGACTGATTTGTTTTTTAGATCCAGAAAAGAACGATTTACTGAAACGATGGAAGGAATTGTCAAATTTGATAAGGATGCTAAATTATTTGTGGGCATTAACGGTACCTTGAACGATTCTAAACTAAGCCTGATTTCTGACAAGAAGTTCAACAAAAATCGGCAAGAATTATCAAGTGAAATAAAGAAAGCGGAAAAGGAATATAGAAAAAAACTTGGGCCTTAAGGCCTTAAGAAAAGTAAATATATATCCTACACGAACTGTTGTGGAGCTAAAATAAATTTATCCTTTGAAAAAGAAAGTAGTTATTCGTAATCAATAAAAGAGGCTAAGAGGATTTAAGGAAAATTCACCTGAGTCTTTTTTTAACATATTTTATCATTTAGTAAAAATCATCCTAATATTAACCTTATGAAATCACAACAAATTCAAAGCCTTACCATTGGCCTGCTGGTCGTAATTATTTTTGTTTTATTTTATTTATTGAAAAGTGCCGGAAACCTAAGCGATCAACGGGAAACGGATTTCGTGACACTTCAGGACTCACTTAAAAGTTATAAAAATATCCTAGCATTCGAAAAACTGAAAGCAGGTGTGCTAAATGATTTGAATGATAATTTGGCTGGTCAAATTTATACAAAAAGTAATTCCCATGTTAAAATCCAATCTGAATCAATTTCTGAAGAAGCTAAGGCGGTACAAAATATGATTGTAAATATGGAAAGTGGGTGGGTGAAGATGATGGATAAAAAGGATCCTGAAGAATTATTGGCTTATTTTTTACCAGAATACACTACTAATTCCGTGAAAATAGATACGCAAAAAATGCCTTTTGTGCAACGTCACAACAATACTGATTTCAAAACGCAATTACAAAATCTGGTACAAACCAAGGAATTAAGTTTTTCATTTGATCCACCTAAGTTTTATTCGACCATGGTTCGCGACAATATTTTTACTTCTAGTTATCTTTCAAACTTAACCACGATGCATGAAGGGAAAGTCGTGCAAAAATGTACGATCCTTTGCTTTGTGTCTGGAGAAAAGAAGAACGGGAAATGGCTGATTGGTAATTACAACTGGACTCGATACGACGATTTTGATGCTTCCAAAAATTTAAAGGAATTAACACTATAGGATTATACATTTATGTGTTAACATAAATCACATAAATGAGTAGTAGCAAATTATAAAGTAAGGTTCAATAATCAATTCAAACCAATAAAGAGAAATGCTCTTCTTAAAAAAGGGTAGAAGCTAAACTTTATACTTAAAATCCATTAATAGTGAAAACCAATTATAATAGAAGTTTTCCATTCTGGTCGATAATGGTCTTTTGCAAAGGCAAAGGCAATTGGCCCTATGGGTGATTTCAAGCCAATCAAACCACCATACCCAAGTTGATAGTATCTGCCATATAACTTTGCAATATCTGCATCAGGATAGATCCAGGTCACCGGATACTTTGTGTCCAAATAGTTGATCTGTGCCTGAATAAATAGATTATGCTTCAATTCATATTGCAAGCCCAGCCTGCCATAAAAATAATTGGCAAGACCAAATTCCTTTTGTCCCGCACCATAAAATTCATTGGAGTTTACTAAACCTGGAGAAAAACCACCGATGAAATCATAACCAGTCAAATTCCAGGTATCAGCTGCTAAGTTTGAAATCTTCATCCTTGCTTTTGCCAATATTGATAACTTATTGCTCAATGGAATAATTGGAAAAATACTTAAACTTAATGCGTTGATCCTTGTAGTTTGTAATACGCCCAATAGAACCAGGAGATCTTTGTCCAAGTTCAAGGTATCTTCATCTAAAATAAATTGTCCATCAACATTTCCATTCCAGTTGGTTGTAGTTGATAATTCGATATCAGCCTTTAATCCACGAGTAGGGAAATAACGCTCATTGAAATTATTAAAATGATAAAAAACCTTAAAATCTGTATTGTTGTATTGGATTTTATTGATTTTTATCCGTAAATCTTCAATTAGTACAGGCCTTAAATCCACGTTTGCCCAAGCCATCGCTATTCCAGTTGTACTACTCTGAACACGAGTCGTTTGAAACTTTATTGCTCCTCCGGAATAACTGCTATTAAATAATGCAGATAGATTACCGTTATTGTCATTATAATCTGGAAGCTCGTTTTTATTATAGACACCACTTGCACCAAAAGCTACACTTTGACTTTTCCCCAAATATTTAAAATAATCGAGCAACAAGCTGGGATGGGTTGCCATGTCTGCTTCCAATATAAGCCTGCTTTGATCCAAAATCAGATTTCGTATTGTCATGTTTCCTATGATTCCCCCTTTGTTTTCCGAATCATAATGATATGCAAACCGCATCTGAATTTTAGGTCGTTCAACTACATGAATGATCAATCTTCTATGATTTTTCTCTCCCAATATCTCATACCATATCTTCTCGAAGTATTGGGTTCCATAGATCACATTCAATCGTCGTTCGATATGAGAGATTGATACACTTTTGCCCGCTTCCATATCCATCTTACCGATAATGAACTCATCCTTGATGATGTCATTGCCATCAACCTCAATTTCATCAAAGATATAATCGTCAACGATCCTGGGCTTGACTACTTCATGCAAAGGGCCAAACTGTTTCAGTGAGTCCGCTAATTTTTTAAATGTTTCCAAGTATTCCTTTCCGGCTTCCATCCCTCTTTCTAATATTTGAGGGGCCGAAGAAAAACTGCCTGTTGAGAACTCCTCCAAATTTGGAACAATTAAAATATCACATTTATCCATCTGCACCCTGGAGTCAAAGGCACTTTTTATAAAAGCCGACTGACTCAATATGGATACCGCTGAATTCAATTTTTCTTCTGGGACTAAGTCTGAGCTAACAAAAACTCCTATAATGATATCAGCTCCCATATCCTGTATTTCTGGCACCGGCATATTCCGGACCAACCCACCATCAACCAATAATTTGCCATCGATTTTTACCGGAGTAAATATTGATGGTATAGCCATGCTTGCACGCATGGACATAGCCAATGATCCATGATTGAGAACCACAGGCTCACCAGTGACGATATTGGTGCCAATGCAGGCAAACGGAATGGGGAAATCATTAAAATCATTTATGCCATGAACAGGTCTGGTGAGATTGGAAAACATTTCCATTAAAGCTTGTCCTTCTATAATTCCTTGGGGAAATTGTAATTTTTTATCTTTTACATAAAAATCAAGGAGGTATCTTCCGTAATAAAATTTCTCTTCATAAGTCACCTTATCCAGGGAGATTTTATTTGTCAATAATTCATCCCAATTGGCGTTTTCTACAATATCCTTTAACTCATCTGCTGAATATCCGATTGAATAAAGCCCACCAACAATGCTGCCCATGCTAGTTCCTGTAATATAGTCCGGAGTCAGTCCGGCCTCTTCCATGGCTTTTAGGATTCCGATATGGGCTGCCCCTTTTGCCCCACCTCCACTTAAGACCAAGCCTACTTTTGGTCGCTGATTCTGCGAATACGAACTAGCTACTACGCAAATCAAAATGAGGCTCAACAGGAAGTTTTTTATGTTAGGATTGACCATAAAACAAAATCATTTTTTTTGATAAAACAGTGATAATATACTGCCATTATATCTTATGACAAAGGTATACAA
>JAHEMV010000018.1:0-6045 GCA_024643455.1 Cytophagales bacterium | reverse complement strand
CACTATGCCCACCAAAAGGAAGCTCAATAGGAGGTTTTTTATGTTAGGATTGACCATAAAACAAAATCATTTTTTAGATATAACATTAACAATATACTACCATTAAGCCTTTTGGCAAAGTTATATAGTATGGTAATAATAATTCAAAAGGAAAAATCATTAAAATTTCATTGTTATAAAAATGGTATGTCGGGAATCTTGAATTTTAAACTCCTATATTTTTAAAAAAGAATAAATAATCACTTCACTTACCTAATTTCTGATGGCACTTCAAACTGCTGTTTGATTTGTTGGATGAAATGTCAAGATTATGATTTATCATGAACAAATAAGACTAAATCAGGTAATTAACGAGTGGAAGTATAAGCTAATTAAACTTCTGAGGAGTTCTGTTTGGAGGGAATCCAAATTTTTTCTTGTAGATTTTTGAAAAATGGAATTGCGATTCAAAGCCCAAACCAAAGGCTATTTCTTTTATGGATTTGTCAGTCGAACAAATCAGGTCCCGAGCCCGTTGAAGCCTGAGTTGCAGATGATATTGCGCAGGTGCTAGTCCGGTATACGTTTTAAATAATCTTCTAAAATAGGAATAGCTCATTTGGTACTTTTGAGCAAATACCTCCAGATTAAGGGATTGATCAAGTCGCTCACGAATTTCAAATTGCGCTTCCTGGATCAGTTTTTTTATCGCTTTTCCTTCAAATTCATGATTCTTAACCACGGCAATAATCTCACCGAGAATATTCATTATCCTTCCTGCAGTTTGCTGCTGATAGCCCGGATGTTCCCCTTTTACTTTTTCAATGATATCGTTAAAACCATTCAATACCGTAATATTATGACCTATCCGAAATGAATTACCACTATTTTTAAAAAAGGGATGCCTAAAAATTTGAGTGGCATAAGAACCATTGAATCCGATATAATATTCATCCCATCCAGTATTGGGATCCGGTTTATACCTGTGCCACTGACCAGGCTGAATTATAAATATTGTTCCGGATAGAATGGAATACGATTGCTCTTTCGTTTCAAGGATTCCTTTTCCTTTGGTGATATAGGATATTTGGTATTCATCCAAAATTCTGCCTTTTTCCCATGAAAAGTGATATCCCGATGGGTGCTGGGCTAAAGGATATGGCGTGTTAGGTGGATTTTGAGAAAAGCCAGCTACGTTTAGAAAAATACCCCAATCTATGTCTGTAGTATTTGCAGCTAGATATTTAAAATATAGTTCATTCATATTGTGTCAAAAAAGACATGTCAAAGATCACAATATCCATTTCATTGAATAATGATAATGAATAAATTTGATAAACGAGGTCATAAAAGACAAAATTCTAAAATGCACTTTGTGCAACTCAACAAAAATTTAAACCCCTTAAATGAAATAATGATGAAAGAAAACGCCATACTTAAAGCCTTTGAGCTAGCCAAAGAACAGTACGAATCTGTCGGTGTCCGGGTCGAAGAGGTTCTTCAGAAAATGGAACAAATCATCCTATCGGTACATTGCTGGCAAACCGATGACGTTACTGGTTTTGAACAAACCGCAAGTGGAAGTATTGGTGGTGGTTTGGCTGTTACAGGCAATTATCCGGGGAAAGCACGAAATATCCATGAAATGCGGTCTGACCTTGAGAAAGTATACAGCATGGTTCCTGGGAAGCAGCGATTGAATCTGCATGCCATTTATGGCGAATTTGGCAATAGAAAGGTTGATCGTGACCAGATCACCATCGATCATTTCAAAGGTTGGGCGGACTGGAGTAAGCAAAACAAAATTGATATAGATTTCAACGGAACTTTATTTTCACATCCTCGAGCAAATGATGGTTTTACGCTTTCCAGTAAAAATGAAGGTGACAGGCAATTCTGGATTGAGCATGTGAAACGATGCAGAGAAATCAGTGCATGGTTTGGAAAACAACAGGGGAATCCATGCATACACAACACCTGGATTCCGGATGGTATGAAAGATACAACCATGGACCGCTATGGATATCGCAAACTTTTAAAACTATCGCTTGACGAGGCACTGGCAACAAAGTATGCTAAAAGTGAAATGAAAGATGCCGTTGAAAGTAAACTATTTGGAATTGGAAGTGAGTCATTTGTTGTTGGATCTCATGAGTTCTATTTGGGCTATGCCATTACTAGAGAAATTTTATTGTGTATCGATGCCGGACATTTCCACCCAACTGAAGTCGTAGGGGATAAGATCAGTTCGGTCTTTCAATATGTAGATGAATTGTTGCTGCATTTAACTCGGGGAGTTCGTTGGGATAGTGACCATGTAATTACCTTTAATGATGAAACGGTACTCATAGCCCAGGAAATCAACCGCATGAATGCTTTTGATAAGGTGAACATAGGACTGGATTTTTTTGATGCGAGCATTAACCGGATAGGTGCGTATGTTTCTGGTATCAGGTCTGCACAAAAAAGCATTTTATTTGCCTTGTTGGAACCTACAGACATTTTAAAAAATTATGAACAGGAAGGTAAGTGGTTTGAGCGATTGGCTTTTCTTGAAGAAATGAAAAGTAAGCCTTTCGGTGCCATTTGGGACTATTATTGCCTTAAAGCAAATGTGCCAGTCGCACAGGAATATATTCAGGAAGTGACTAGCTATGAAGAAAAGGTCCTGTCATTAAGAAACTGAGGAAGGTAAATTAAAATAGCCGAGACAGGATCAAGACATGCTACTTAACAATCTTAAATTGTTATTTTTGATTAAGTAGAATGGCCGGATTTCCAGGAATTTTGAGTATAATTAATATAGAAGCAATAAACACCTAAACCGAATAAAAATGAAACACATTAAAGTTCTTTCTATGATATTGTTATTAAGTACAATATCATTTTTTTCATCTGCAAAGCAACAGGTTGTAAAACTGGTTTGCGAATATCATGTCAATCCAATCGGGATTGATGTTCAAAAGCCTCGTTTTAGCTGGCAGATCGCATCAGATCAGCAAAATGTAAAACAATCTGCTTACGAAATCCGGGTGGCTAAAACTGAAAAAAGCCTCAATAAAACCAGCGATTTAATCTGGACTTCCGGGAAGGTTGAAAGTGATCAATCTGTAGATGTTGAGTATGGCGGTCCGGCTTTAAAATCAATGGAACGCGCTTATTGGCAGGTTCGTTTTTGGGACAACAACGGCAAAGCATCTGGCTGGAGTGAACCCGCTTTCTGGGAAACTGGAATACTTGATCAGGGTCAATGGAGTGCTTCATGGATTACCTTGCCAAATGAAAAAGCAGCCGAAGGATCCCGCCCGGCCCAATACTATCGCAATGAATTTTCAACAGTTAAAAAAGTAAGTTCAGCTAGGGTCTACGTGACTTCGCTGGGTTTATACCAACTATTTCTGAATGGAAAAAAGGTAGGGGATGAACTATTTACTCCCGGATGGACGAGTTTCAATAAGCGGTTGCAATATCAAACCTACGATGTTACCGCAATGGTTCAGCAAAAAAATGCCATAGGAGCAGTTTTGGGAGATGGCTGGTATCGTGGAAATATTGGTTGGGGAAATCAACACAGCTATTATGGAGATAAATTGGCTTTGTTGGTGCAATTGAAAATAGACTATACGGATGGAACCAGCGAAACTATTGTAAGTGATAAAAACTGGAAAGTTTCAAACGGGCCGATTTTGGAATCAGATATTTATAATGGAGAAAAATATGATGCCCGATTGGAAATGAAAGGATGGGCAAATGCCGGTTTTGATGAAGGTAGCTGGCAAAATGTTGCCGAAATGGATCGGCCTTCAACAAAATTAATTGCACCCCAGGGCGTAGCTGTTAAAGCAATTGAAGAGATAAAACCAATTAAATTGATCAAAACCCCAAAAGGTGAGAACGTACTGGACATGGGACAAAACATGGTTGGTTGGGTACGATTGAAAGTCAATGGGAAAAAAGGTGATGTCGTTACCTTGCAATTTGCAGAAGTGCTGGATAAAGAAGGGAATTTCTATATGGACAACCTTCGATCTGCAAAATGTACTGATACTTATATTCTAAAAGGTGAAGGTGAAGAAGTGTATGAACCGTTTTTTACGTTTCACGGATTCAGATTTCTAAAACTGGATGGACTAGCTGGCGAACCAAAATTGGATCAAATTACAGGAGTAGTGATCCATTCTGCCATGAATCCTACAGGTAGTTTTAGCTGTTCAGATCCGATGATCAATCAATTGCAACATAATATTCAATGGGGACAAAAGGGCAATTTTCTGGATGTGCCCACTGACTGCCCGCAACGTGACGAACGTCTGGGATGGACCGGAGATGCACAGGTATTTAGCCCGACTGCTGCCTACAATTTTGATGTTGCAGCTTTTTATACCAAATGGATGAAAGATGTAGCTGCCGATCAACTCCCGGATGGTAAAGTTCCTCACGTGATTCCTGACGTATTGAAAGGTGGCGGTGGAGCAACAGCCTGGGCCGACGTGGCTTTGGTTGTGCCATGGAATACCTACCTGGCATATGGAGATAAGCGCATTTTGGTAGAGCAATATGCGAGTATGAAGGGCTGGGTTGACTATATGAAAAACCGGGCTGGGGATGATTATTTATGGACAGGTGACCAGCATTTTGGTGATTGGCTTGCATTTGCAACGAATCGATCAGACTACCCAGGTGCAACAACCGAAAAGGATTTGATTGCCACTGGCTATTTTGCGTATTCAAGTAGTTTGCTGGCTAAGATTGCAAAAATCATCGGTAATGAAGCTGATGCAAAAAAATACGCTGAACTTTCTGGAAATGTTAAAATGGCCTTTGTAAAAGAATTTGTCACTCCGGCAGGACGGCTGGTTTCGAATACACAAACGGCTTATTCTTTAGCTATTGCTTTTGACTTGCTTCCTGAAAAATTAATTCCAGCTGCAGCTAAATATCTTGCAGATGATGTGAACAAAATGGGACATCTTACTACTGGTTTTGTAGGCACACCACTTCTTTGTAAAACATTGTCTGCCCAAGGCTATGACGAACTCGCATTTATGCTTTTAAATAGGAAGGAATATCCATCATGGCTATACCCGGTTACACAAGGGGCAACAACGATTTGGGAACGTTGGGATGGTCAAAAACCCGATGGGACATTTCAAAGTGTAGGCATGAACAGTTTCAACCATTACGCCTATGGAGCGATCGGCGAATGGCTGTATACTTATGTCGCCGGAATAGAAATTGACGAGCTGCATCCTGGTTATAAGCATATTATTTTGGCACCACATCCAGGTGGAGGTTTGACGAATGTAAATGCAGAATTTAATTCTATTCATGGAAAGATTCAGTCATCCTGGAAAATAGAAGGAGGCAACTTCGTCTATGATGTTGAAATTCCAGCCAATACCACAGCAACAGTAATATTGCCAAAATCAAAAGAAAAAAAGGAAATTGGTTCAGGTAAATATAGTTTTAGTGTTCCGGTTGGGAATTAGACTCATAGATTCCTAACAGAGTCTATTTATTGGTTCGAAAAAAGATGAATTAAAAAGTCGAAAAAAGGGTTGCCCATGTTTGTGCTTTAGCGGTAAGGTTTTATGTAAATGCTTATTTGAAAAGCGAAAAGCGTGGGTAATTTTTTGTTCCGTTTCTGGAAAGTACAAAATCATCCTTATGGGAAATGGTATATAATTAGTCAATATTGAGCGATGGTATCAGATAAAATTATCATATCCGGAGTAGGATGTGCTTTAGTTGATTTAATTTTTAACAAGGTATCTTTTAAGAGTGCTGGATTTAAAAAATTTATTTCAAAAAAAACTGGTGATGGAGGTTTGAGTCCCGGGCATCTGGTATTTACCGAAGAACTTGAAAAATTCTCAGGCCTTCCTTATTCCAATATACTTAGTGAATTGGTCGGTAACCGTGTTGCTGACGTGCTTAATGTTGGGGGTCCATCCCTTGTTTCCATGATTCTGGCGGCACAGATTTTACAACGATCGGAATACGAAGTGAAGTTTTTCGGAATGGCTGGCAAAGATGATTACGCAGATAAAATAGTGGAAATGGTTG
>JAHEMV010000350.1 GCA_024643455.1 Cytophagales bacterium | reverse complement strand
ATTGTAATTATTGTAATAACATTGATGATTGGGCCAATCAATATTATACTTAATAGACATAATCCAACTTCTTCATACTTCAGAAGGGATATAAGTATCTCGGCTGGGATTTTGACCATTATCCATTCTGGGTTTGGTTTATTTGCCCATTTGAGAGGAAATATGTGGCAATATTTTTTAAATAAAACTGAACAGGGATATGCTATTCGGTTGGATAATTTTGGAATAGCCAATTATACAGGGCTCCTTTCTACTTTTTTTATCATCATTCTGCTTGTCACATCAAATAATTATTCCATTAAAAAATTAAAAGCGAACATCTGGAAAAATATACAGCGATTTGCTTACCTAATGTTTGTGCTGGCAATTATCCATGTGATTTATTACCGCATTGTACTTGATGGGATCGTTTTAATTTATTACTTATATATTCCCTTACTCTCAATTGTTATTGTATTTCAAATTAGCGGAATATTTTTGCGATTAAGAGGCAAATGAAAACAGCCATTTAGCAAATTTTGTTTATAAATGCTCTGGCGTTTCGGGAATATAAAATGTAGGACAAGGATATAATCATTTAAAAAATATGAATATAGCAGTAGCTCAGTTTGAGCCAAAAGATGGAGACAAACAATATAATTTATCCGTAATCAGCGAGTTGACTGAAAAAGCGAAGAACAGGGGTGCAGATTTGATTAGTTTTCATGAAATGTCGATTACTGCCTACACATTTACCAGAGATTTGAGCTTTGAGGAAATGATGAATCTTGCAGAGGAAGTTCCGCAAGGGGAAAGTACTAGGGAATTAATCAGGATTTCCGAAAATTATGGCATTCCAGTTTTAGCTGGTTTGGTTGAAAAGGATAAAGGAAAGATTTATAATACGTATATCTGTGTAACAAAAGAAGGTGTCATTGCAAAATATCGAAAATTGCATCCATTCATCAACCAGTATTTGTCTGCCGGGGATTCGTATTGTGTATTTGACCTTATGGGATGGAAATGTGGAATTCTCATTTGTTATGATAATAATATCATCGAAAATGTGCGCGCTACCACACTACTTGGAGCAGAATTAATATTTGCACCACATGTTACAGGTTGTACTCCTTCATCGATGCCGTTACGGGGTTTTGTCGATGATAAATACTGGCAGAACAGGGAGGTTGATCCCATTTCGTTACGACTGGAGTTTGACGGCCCCAAAGGTAGACGTTGGCTGATGCGCTGGTTGCCAGCAAGAGCCTATGACAATGGCGTATATTATGCGTTCACCAATCCAATCGGATATGATGGAGTGCAGTTAAAAAATGGAAATTCCATGATCATCGATCCATTTGGAGAAGTGTTATCAGAAACAAAATCCTTTGAAAATGACATTGCCATGGCCAGGATAGCAAGGGAAAAAATCAAATTATCAGGTGGCAGGAGATATATTAATGCCCGCAGACCAGAACTTTACAAAGATATTATTGGCCACGACCATAATTCCGAAACAATACCGATTTGGATGAAGTACCCGGAGTCAAAATAACAGACCTTTCAGCCATCAAACTATAATACTCAGTTTACGCTTGTTGGCAATATTAAAATAGGATTATATTGTAAAATGAATAATTCAAACAGTACACCTTTTGAACTCAAGTCTGGTTCTCGATTAGTTTCACTTGATGCCTTCCGGGGTTTGACAATTGCAGGAATGATCCTCGTCAATGACCCTGGATCATGGAGTCACATTTATGCTCCTCTAGAACACGCTTCATGGAATGGCATCACACCTACTGACCTGGTTTTCCCGTTTTTCGTATTTATTGTAGGGGTTTCCATTGCTTTGGTATACACAAAGTTAAATGATCAAAAAGCAGATAGGAAAGCACTAATCAAAAAGCTCATCGTTAGATCATTGATGATTTTTGGTTTTGGAGTTTTTCTGCATTTTTATCCAAAATTTTTCACTTTTTCAGAAAATCCATTTCTTGCAATCCTAGAGCGTTTGATAATAATACTGACTATTTATATTGGACTGACGATATGGAAGTCGAACTGGGACATCAAGTCACAAAAAAAGAGTATCAGGATCTTTTTATGGACATTTTTGATCCTGGGAATTGGCTTGTTTATATATCTGTATGAAGGCTTTGCTTTGTCTGAGTTTAGAATTGTCGGTGTATTGCAACGAATTGCTGTGGTTTATTTTATCTGTTCCATACTGTTTCTCTATACAAAGTGGCAAACTCAGGCTATAATTGGAGCCATCATTTTATTGGGATATTGGCTGATGATGTACACCATCCCCACACCCGGAGAAGGGAAAGTGATGCTTGAGCCGGGGCATAATCTGGCTGCATGGCTCGACAACCTGCTGGTGCCAGGCAAAATGTATCAGGGGACATGGGATCCTGAAGGGATACTGAGTACATTGCCTGCTATCGCTACTGGGATTTGTGGTATGCTCGTAGGGGTTATCATTTTAGGAAAGAACTCGACGTATATTAAGCTGATTTGGTTGTTTTCAGCTGGCTTTTTGGCCTATTTAGTTGGTGGTATATGGGATTGGTTTTTTCCACTTAATAAAAACCTGTGGACAAGTTCATTTGTTGTATTTACGGCAGGTGCCGCCACATTAGGACTGGCTACGTCAATTTGGTTTGTAGATGTCTTAGGTTTCAAAAGATGGACCAAATTTGGAGTAATATTCGGATCCAATGCTATGGCAGCTTATCTGCTTCATGGATTACTGTATTCAATTTTTAATGTCAATTTTGGATCGATAGAAGCGCCTATCTCTATTAATTCTTCCTATTTCAATGGAATGCTACAACTGGGATTCACACCTGAAATGGTCTCACTGATCTGGGCGATTCTTTATGTATTACTCTGTTTTATTCCTATCTGGTGGCTTTATAAAAAGAAGATATTTATAAAGGTTTGACCTTAATATCCTCAATTGGATTATATCTGGCAATACCTCGCATCATGGATTTAAACCATAAAAATCAAGTGGGTGAAAATTGTTCAGATTACTATCTCGGATGTCAAAATGGCCATGGTTTATCTTTGGTCGCAACCACATTTTCAGCGGATACTTCAGTGACGGCAATCGAGTTGTTTAAAAAAGACATAAATTAGCCTAGTAGGAGAAATTTTGTTTTCAATTTTGAAAGTGTCAAAACGTCCTTGATTTAAACGTATCAATTCACTAAATAAACATTTTTGGTCATGATGAATAGACGTTCTTTTTTAAAAACTAGTGGTAGTGTCGCTGTTGTTTCAGCAGCTGCAACCAGCGGAGCCTTTGGTCATGTGCCGGCACACAACTGGGAAAAATATGACTTCGGCCCAGGGCCCGCAGTGACCAACCGCTTAAACCAGGGGCCATTCCCTATATATGCTCCGGAAGAAGTAGTACCGGATAGCGAGGTGGTTATGGCAACTTCTGCGTCAAAAAAGATTTTGAAAAATTTTGGAATGGGCTTAATCGTCTATGTATCCGGCGATCTCGGTCCTCCAAATATACCTGGAGAATCCCTGGAGAAATCAATCGAAGACCTGGTTAAACTTCCCTTTGTTCAAAAAATTTATATGCGTCCGGATTGGCGCCAGGTCCAAAAACAAAAAGGAAAATTAGATTTTGTCGATTACTGGAAAATAACGTTTGATTTAGCCAGGCACTATGATAAGCAGATTGCCTTTCGGGTTATGCTTGAGAATCCGGACGTCCCCTACCTGGGAGCTCCTGAATTCTTAATGGATAAAATCCCATATGTCAAATTAAAAGGAGAATGGCCCGGACGCCCAGATAGTATTCGCACGAAAAAAGAGCATAAAATGCCGCGATATGATCACCCGGCATATCAGGAAGCATTCTACGAATTGAACGCTTTGCTTGCTGACGAATTAAATGATAACCCCATGATTGAGTACATGGATACATTTATGTATGGTTTTTGGGGAGAGGGACATAGCTGGCCTTTTGACGGACATCCCTTCCCGGATAATGTGATCGCTGAACAGACTTTTTTGAAGATGCTGGATGTTCAGCTAAAATTATGGACAAAAACACCACTCGTCACCAATACCCAGCCGGATTTCAGTCGGGTTGGGAATTCTGAATTATTGGATAAAACCATTCGCACACATAACTGGATCCGTACTGATACTATTTTTATTGAAAATATGCAGATTGAGTCGCTAAGCAACAGGCCACCATGGGCAGCTGCAATTAGCGAAATTGGTATGCGTACACTCGATCAGTTAAAGACCAGTGATGGCGTGGATATGAATGCCAATATTATTTCTCATGTGCTTGATTTGGGAGCTAACTATTGGTCCCTTTGGAACTGGCATAACATTGCTGCAAAAAATATTTTGGATTACTATGAAAAAAATCCGGATCCGATTGACGAGATCAACCGCAGAATAGGGTATCGGGTGCGACCATCATGGATATGGAAATTCACCAAAGACGGACACCAGGGATTGATATTCGGCATGGTGAATGATGGTATTGCAGCTGTGCCGGGCGTTTTACGCCTGACTGTATTCAGCGAAGATGGAACCGTAAATGTTGGAGGAAGTATCGATGCCGGATACCCCAAGCAAATTGGTGTTTGCCAGGCTATGATCATGCTCCCAAAAGGAGTCGATTGGAAAGGACTTAGGTTTAAAGTGGAAATCGAAGTAAAAGGACAATTTTATCCGGTAGAGATGGCATGTCAGCAAAAAACAAATACGGATGGTTCTTTGACCCTGCAACCAAATTTATAATCGTTTATTTTTCAGAAAAGAAGAAAAGATGTCAAAATACATATTGGGCTTTATCCTGCTGGGTCACCTGCTAGCTTGTTCACCGAAAGAAACTGCAAACAATAAGCTGCCACAAAACTGGACTAATTATGTCAGGACTGCCGGGCACGGGTTAAGTAAAGGGAATATCGATGCCACAATACAGGATGCCATCGAAACCAATCTTTTTGGGATAGAAGTGGACAATGATATCCCCGGCCGATACGAAAGTTTTTTGAACCCTGCTGAGAAATTAGAAGCCCAACAATTGATGGCAGCACGGACTCACGAAATTAATAATTTTGCTTTTGTGTATGTAGCCGGGCTGGAATGCATTACAGCCCATGCAGATTCAGTGCAACATACTTTTTTTAAGGATCATCCGGATTGGGTGCAACGCGATATTGATAATCGCCCGGCCATGTTTGGTGGCGGCGATGCGTTCTGGATAAGTGGAGGGGATGAAGATGTCTGGATTTCTCCTTACGCAAGTGAATGGCGCAAAAAATATATGGAACACATCCGTCAAATAGCTGCTACCGGTATCGACGGAATTTTTGTTGATATCCCGTACTGGATGACTCATTTTGATGGATGGGAAGACACGTGGGCAAGTTTTGATGATTACACAGTGGAGGCTTTCAGAGTTAAAAGTGGGCTTAACGCCAGAACAGACCTTCGATTAGGCGATAATTCTGATCCGAATTTCAGGAAGTGGATAGATTTCCGCATAGAAACGCTGACCAACTTTATGGAAGAAGTTGCTGAGACGGCAAAATCAGTCAATCCTGATTGCAAAACGATCGCTGAAATCTATCCGGGTATAGGAGAAGAAGCCGTTCGCGTTGGTGCCGATGTGTATGAAATGTACAAAGTGGTGGATGTCATTGCCCATGAATACAGTGGAGGAGGAGGTAATGCGGCCACTAAGAATCCCCAGCAATGGTTTCAGAGGATGATTGGCATGTATACATTCAGGGCTTTTGCTGAAGGGAAAGCTTCCTGGATGTTGAGCTATTCCTGGGGGCGAAATAATAAAGTTGAGCCTCAGGAACCCATGAAAAATCTGGCACTTTCCAATCTGATGGCAGGAACAAATCATTGGGATG
>JAHEMV010000349.1 GCA_024643455.1 Cytophagales bacterium | reverse complement strand
GATATAAAGATAATGGATATAAGAGATCGAGAGACCGTTAGCTGTAATTGAATCTCCCACCCGCCACTTTCTCCCACTAGGAATAGGTTCATTTTTTTAACCTAAACCTCATTTTTAGATACTATGATATAAATTCCAATCAAAATGAAAATGTAAAGTGGGGCATTTACGCTCACTTTTTAAAAATAATGTAAAAAAGTGTCACAAAGTGGGACAAAGTGGTTGATTTTGTGGATTTATATAATATCTTTGTTCAAGTAGAATAGAATTATCTATATAACCGATGTCGCTCTTCACAGGTGAATACGAATGTAAAATGGATGCCAAAGGAAGGCTTACTTTACCCTCAAAGGTAAAGTCAAAACTCCCTGAAGTATCTGGAAACCAGCTTGTTTTAAGCCTGGGTTTAGAGCCATGCCTTGTGATTTATCCTTTGGTAGAATACAGAAAAATCTACTCTCGCATTGCCTCCATGAATGAATTCAATGAAGAATTCCGCCGCTTACAACGAAATTTTTTCAGACGAATTGCCGAAGTAGAATTGGATGGGGCAAGTCGGATTCTTATTCCGAAGACCATGTCTAAGTACGCTAACCTTGACAAAGAAATAATTCTGGTCGGGATGGGCAACAGGATGGAGTTGTGGGATGCCACGGTGTATGAGGAATATATCATTAATGACAACAAGGAATTTTCAATACTAGCACAAAAACACTTAACAGAGTGATGTATAAGGTGATGACCTACCATAAACCAGTACTTTTAAAAGAAAGCATAGAGGCGCTTCAGATCCGATCTGACGGCACCTATGTTGATCTGACTTTCGGTGGAGGAGGACATGCGATGGCTATTTTGGAACATTTAAAAGAAGGCACTCTTTATGCATTTGACCAGGATCAGGACGCTTCAGAAAATGCCGCCCGCATCAACAGCAAGTCTTTTAAGTTTATAAAAAACAATTTCCGGTTTGCGGATAAGTTTCTCAAACTCCACGGAGTAAACCAAGTAGATGGAATTTTGGCAGATCTGGGCGTCTCTTCTCATCAAATCGATACTCCGGAACGAGGATTTTCAACGCGATTTGAAGGAGAACTTGATATGCGTATGGATAGAGAGGCTTCTGTGAGCGCAAAAAAAGTAATCAACAAATATACTGAAGAAGATCTCCACAAGATATTTGGCATGTACGGAGAAGTGAAAAATGCCAAAACCCTTGCCGCTGCCATCGTGCAGGCAAGAAATATTGAACCAATCAAAACGAACGAAGATTTAAAAAAGATATTAAATGAATTTGCACCAAGAGGTCGGGAATTTAAATACTACGCACAGGTATTCCAGGCCTTGAGGATCGAAGTAAACAGTGAGCTTGAGGTATTAAAAGAAATGTTAACCAGGTGTATGAATATGTTAAAACCGGGAGGCCGGTTTGTTATCATTTCTTACCACTCGCTCGAAGATCGCCTTGTCAAGAATTATTTCAATAAGGGGAAATTTTTTGGAGAAGTCGAAAAAGATGTTTTCGGGAATGAATTGAAGCCCATGAAATCGGTAAGCAGAAAACCAATTTTGGCTTCGGAAAAAGAAATACTCGAAAATAACAGAGCAAGAAGTGCGAAAATGAGGGTTGCTGAAAAATTATAGTATGTCGGGAAACACCTACAAAGTAAACAAAGGCAAAGAGCACAAAACAAGCTTGTTTTCATTGATCGGAAGCAAATTGAAAATTGACTCTTTGTTTGAGGATGGTTTACCGGCTAAGTATCTACCACATACTCTTTTCTTTACCATTATAGGAATAGTATATATCGGCAATAACCATTGGGCAGAAAAGACCATTCGAAAGATCGATAAGATGCAGGTAGAAGTCGAAGAACTAAGGGCAGATTATACATCGCTCAAAGCAGACTATATGTTTGCCAGTAAGCAATCTGAAGTAGCAAGAAAAGTAAATAAAGTAGGATTAAAAGAAAGTAATACACCACCAAATAAAATTATAGTAGAAGAAAGTGAATATTAGGAAGTCCATAATATTACGGGTTAGAATAGCCTTTCTGATCATTGGTGTTTTCGCCATTGCGGCCATTGCAAGAATTGTCGTGCTTCAAAGAGGCGACGATCGCAAATGGGCAAAAATTGCCGAAGAAATCGATTTGCAATTCAGAAAAGTACCTGCAACACGTGGAAATATCTACAGTGACAATGGCAGTCTGCTTGTTACTTCACTTCCATCCTATCGAATAGCAATCGACCCTACTGTAGCCAACTCGGACGTATACCGAAAAGGAATCGATTCCCTTGCCTATTTATTATCCAGACATTTCAACGATCGCAGCAAAGAATATTACAAACGAAAAATTAATGACGCTCGACTGGAAGGGAAACGATATGTCGTACTCAACCGAAGATTGGTAAAGTATCAGGAAAAAAAGGAGATGACTCATTGGCCAATTTTACGTGAAGGGAGAAATACGGGTGGAGTCATTTTTGAAAAATTGGACAGAAGATACCGGCCCTTTGCTTACATGGGCTATAGAACAGTAGGCTATGTAAATGACAACAATGAAGGTGCAGGAATAGAATATAGTTTCAATACCTACCTGGCAGGAAAAGATGGAAAAGCACTATACCAAAAAATGGCAGGAGGAAAATGGAGACCACTGCATGATGAATCTGAAATACGACCTATTGAAGGATATGATATCCATACAACTATTAATGTAAATCTACAGGATGTCACCGAATCTGCTTTACTACATGCCCTTCGATACCACGACGCAGACTATGGGTGTGCAATAGTAATGGAAGTAGAAACTGGTGAGATAAAAGCCATTTCCAATTTGACAAAAAGTGGAAATAACCAAGATTACAGAGAAGTTTTTAACTATGCAGTCCAAGGATTAGCTGATCCCGGGTCTACTTTTAAATTGGCTTCCATGATCGCACTGCTGGAAGACTCTAATCTCAAACTTACCGATAGCATTGAAACCGGTGACGGAGAATACAATTTTTACAATTCAACGATGCGAGATCATAAGCCGGGTGGTTATGGAACGATTTCCGTAAAGCAAGCATTTGAATATTCCTCCAATATCGCCATTTCAAAAATGATTTACAGTCAGTTTGGAAGTGATCCACAGCGATATATTGATTATATAAACTCATTTGGCTTATCCCAACCGCTCGGTTTTCATATGATCGGTGAAGGTATTCCTAAAATCAAAAATCCTTCAGATAAATCCTGGAGTGGAATTACTTTACCATGGATGTCCATCGGCTATGAAGTTGAGGTCACTCCTTTACAAATGCTTGCTTTCTACAATGCCATTGCAAATGACGGCAAACTGATCCGTCCTATCATCGTGAAATCTGTTACCAAAGCCGACGATGTAGTCAGAAGTTATGAAGGACAGGCAATAAAAAGAAAAATCTGCTCCAGTAAAACGCTTAAGGAGGTACAATCGCTCCTTGAAGGTGTAGTTGAAAATGGAACTGCCAACAACATTAAGAATAACTACTACAAAATAGCCGGTAAAACCGGAACCGCACAAAAAATTATCAATGGAAAATACACCAAGCAGTACAGCACTTCCTTCGTAGGATATTTCCCCTCCGATAATCCTCAATACAGTTGTATCGTGGTTATCGACAAACCTAAAGGGTTCAGTCAGTATGGGTCAAATGTTGCCGCACCGGTTTTCAAGGCAATTGCTGATAATATCTATGCGAGGGATCTGGAAATGCACCTGCCCTATATTGCCCAGAAAGAAGTAAATGATGGCGTTTTTCCAGTTATCAGAGCTGGAAATCGTGAAGATTTAGAAAAAATATGCGATGAGCTTGCTATTCCCAATACATCAATAACCGATGAAGATTGGGTAATTGCTCAACGTAAAGACAATGCTGTGTTATGGACGACCGATGAAATAGCCCCGGAAGTTGTGCCTAATGTATTAGGTATGACTCTCCGGGATGCTATTTTTCTTTTGGAAAACTACGGTCTTAGAGTAGCACACAAAGGAACTGGACGCATTACCGCACAATCCATCTCTCCAGGTAAAAAATTATTAAAAGGAAGTAACATTACCCTGACACTAGGATGATTCTATTAAAGGACATATTATATAAGGTTTCTTTAAAATCCACTTCCGGGGATATGAATATCCCAATCAAGGATGTTCAATTCGATTCAAGAAAAGTATCAAATGGAGATTTATTTGTTGCTGTAAAGGGTACTCAGGTCGATGGGCATCAATACATTCAAGCTGCAATTGAAAAAGGAGCTGTTGCTGTAATTTGCGAAGAAGAGCATGCTCCGATCAATGAGGTGACTATCGTTCAAACAGAAAGTAGTTCGAAGGCCCTAGGAATTATTGCTTCTAATTATTATGGCAATCCTTCATCAAAGCTAAAACTTGTCGGTGTAACCGGAACCAACGGCAAAACCACAACTGTAACCTTACTTTATAACCTATTCCTGAAATTGGGGTACAATGTGGGCTTACTTTCTACGATACTCAATAAAATAAATGATACAGAATTGCCATCAACCCATACTACTGGAGATGCATTACAAATAAATTTACTTCTAAAAAAAATGGTTGATGCCAATTGCTCGCATTGTTTTATGGAAGCCAGCAGTCATGCAATAGACCAAAATCGCATCTCAGGATTAGTTTTTGATGTAGCTGTATTTACAAACATTACACACGACCACCTTGACTATCATCACACGTTCGATGAGTATATAAAAGCCAAAAAAACACTTTTTGACTCACTCAATCCCGATTCCTATGCATTGGTAAATGTCGATGACAAACGAGGAACTATCATGCTTCAGAATACAAAGGCTGGCAAAAAGACCTTTGGCATAAAATCAATGGCCGATTTCAAAGCCCGCGTTTTAACAAACTCATTGTTAGGCCTTGAACTTGATATCGATAATTATAAAATATGGTTTAACCTCATAGGTAAATTCAACGCCTATAATCTTCTTGCATCCTATGGAGTTGCAGTGCTTTTAGGCGAAAATCCAGAAGACGTACTCATCGCTCTTTCATCATTAAATCCAGTATCAGGAAGATTTGAGCGTATCCCTTTAAAACGCAATGTAATCGCTATCATTGACTATGCACATACCCCAGATGCTTTGGATAACGTGCTAAAAACCATAGAAAATGTACGTACCAGAAACGAACAAGTGATTACTGTTATAGGATGCGGTGGAAATCGAGACAAAGAAAAAAGACCGGTAATGGCTGACATCGCCTGTAAACTCAGTGACAGGGTGATATTCACATCAGATAATCCAAGAGACGAAGAACCTGAAGTAATTATTGAAGAAATGAAACGAGGCGTTAGACCATCGGATTTCAGAAAAACCCTGACTATTGTTGATCGAAAGGAGGCAATAAAGACAGCCCTGGCTTTATCAAAAAATGAAGATATCATCCTTATTGCAGGAAAAGGCCATGAAGATTATCAGGAAATAAAGGGAGTGAAAAATCATTTCAGTGATAAAGAAATATTGCTGGAATTGGAATCACTCATGTCGAACGAAAAAGGAGATCAGGGATAATGTTTTATTACCTATTCACATACCTAAAAGAAGAATTTGACCTGATGGGGGCCGGTGTATTTCAATATATCTCCTTCAGAGCAGGTATGGCGGCATTATTTTCATTGATCATCACCATCACGTTTGGCAAATCACTTATTCGCTTTTTGCAGAAAAAGCAGGTGGGTGAAAGCATTCGCGATTTGGGATTACATGGACAGATGGAAAAAAAAGGCACACCAACCATGGGTGGGATCATCATCATTCTGGCTATAATTCTTCCAACACTTTTTTTCTCAAAAATCGGAAATATATATGTGATCCTAATTCTGGTGGCTACACTAT
>JAHEMV010000348.1 GCA_024643455.1 Cytophagales bacterium | reverse complement strand
CATCGTTTCCATCATTCTATATTGGTCATCGTACTCTTTTACCAATTTTTGTATTTCAGCATCGGTTACTCTGTTTAAAAAAGCAACAACATCTCCTAATCCGTAACCATTTACTGAATAGCCAAATTTGATTTGTGCAGATACTTTGTCCCCTTCAGTAACTGCGACCTGCCGCATATTGTCACCTATCCTGGCGATTTTCATTCCTTGCATGTCATATTTTGCACAAGCAACGCGAGACCAGATATTAATTTTCTGTATCACTTCATCGTCTTTCCAATGCCCAACAACGACTTTTCTGTTCAATCTCATTCGCGAATTGATGAAACCAAATTCCCTTCCACCGTGAGCAGACTGGTTTAGATTCATAAAATCCATATCAATTGTTGACCAGGGAATATCTCTGTTGTATTGCGTGTGGAGGTGAACCATGGGTTTTTGAAGTATTTTCAATCCTCCGATCCACATTTTAGCAGGGGAAAAGGTATGCATCCAGGCGATAATTCCGACACAATTCACTGCCGAGTTGGCATCAAGACAAAGTTGATAAATAGAATCCGGCGTTGTTAAAACCGGCTTGAAAATAACTCTGACAGGGATGGATTTTGATTTATCAAAAGAATCAGCAATTTCCTGAGAATGTTTAGCAACCTGTTTCAGTGTTTCCTCGCCATAGAGGTGCTGACTTCCGGTCACAAACCATACTTCATATTGATTAAGATCAGTTTTCATTATATTATATTATTTAAAGTCATTTTTTAATTGGTCTGGTTTTCTATGAAATTGCCAAAATCAAGGTATTTTTTGTACAAGGGTTTATACTTTGCAACATTTTCTTGTATAGGGTGATATTCAGCATCAAAGCCGCTGCCCATTATATTTTTTGCTGTTTCTACATTGGGATAAATACCAGCAGAAACTGCTGCCAGCATCGCTGCGCCTAATGCAGGGGTTTGTTCTGATTTTGCCACTTTGATTGGCATATCCAGTACATCGGCCATCACCTGCATGACGAAAGGAGATTTTTTAGCTACTCCTCCCAGTGCGACGACTTTCTTAATCGGAATGCCTTCTTCTAAAAATCGGTCAGCTATTTTTTTGGATCCAAAGCATGTTGCTTCGACCAGTGATTTAAAAATAGCAGGAGCATCTGATCCAAGGTTTAGCCCTAATATAGCTCCTTTTAAAGCCTGGTTTGCGTCTGGTGTTCGTCGGCCATTCATCCAATCCAAAGCAACCATGCCAGACTCACCTATTGGAATTTTAGCAGCTTCTTCAGATAATTTTGCAATGATGCCATCATCAAGTTCTTGAATTAGCTTGGTTTTGGTG
The DNA here is from genome assembly GCA_024643455.1 of Cytophagales bacterium. Lineage (GTDB taxonomy): Bacteria > Bacteroidota > Bacteroidia > Cytophagales > Cyclobacteriaceae > JAAUQL01. The sequence continues at coordinate 4,578 of JAHEMV010000348.1, read as the reverse complement.
ACCTCATCAATACTCTTGGATTTTTTAAGTAATTCTATGCCTGGCCACATCAGCAGGTTTTTAAACCAGGCATAGATATCGCCAAATGCAGATTGACCTGCTTCGAGTCCGAGCATGCCGGGGACAATCGAACCATTCACCTGACCGCAGATGCCTTTGACCAATTTATCTCCAGCCTCCTCAAATGGAGCAACTAGCATATCGCACGTAGAAGTCCCCATTACTTTACTGAGTGTATATGCTTCAATCTCACCACCAACAGCTCCGGCATGCGCATCAAAGGTTCCAGTACCTACCATTACAGAAGATGAAAGTCCCAGTTTTTCTGCCCATTCTATTGTGAGTTTTCCAACTGGAACATCCGCTGTGAATGTGTCAGAATATAGCCGTGCTCTCAGTCCGGCAAGTAAAGGATCAAGCTTTACCAGGAATTTTTCATCCGGTAATCCATCGAAATCTTCATGCCACATCGCTTTATGTCCTGCAGCACATCTGCTACGTTTTATTTTTAGAGGATCTGTCATTCCTGTGAGAATAGCTGGAATCCAGTCACAGTGTTCTACCCATGAAAAAGCTGCTTCTCGTACTTTTTTATCTTCACGAATTACATGAAGCAATTTGGCCCAGAACCATTCCGATGAGTAAATGCCTCCTTCGAATTGAGTGAAATCCTTTCCTCCCCAAGTCCTCGCTAATTGATTGATCTCTTCAGCTTCTGAAACTGCTGTATGATCTTTCCATAGAACAAACATGGCATTTGGATTTTCAGCAAACTCTGGAGTTAAAGAAAGTGGAGTTCCAGCTTTATTGACAGCAATAGGGGTCGATCCCGTAGTGTCAACGGATATACCCACAACATTTTGCACAATGCTTTCGTCACATTTTGCCAAGGCAGTTTTAATTGTTTTTTCCAGGCCTTCCAGATAATCGAGTGGATGCTGTCTGAATTGATTTTTGGCAGGTTGGCAATAATCGCCATTTTTCCATCTTGGATAGTTAAATACTGAACTTGCCATTTCAGTTCCATCCGAAGTGTCAACGATTACTGATCGGACCGAGTCAGTTCCGTAGTCTACACCTATTACGTATTGTTTATTTTTCATGGGTTAAGTAATTATGTTATTCTGGAGTACTGCAAAAAATAATTAACATCCAGTACCCCCTTGACCGTAATATGCATCCTTTCCATGTTTTCTAAGGTAATGCTTATCGAGCAATTCCTGATCTATACTCGGAACATCTTTAATTTTCAAGGTAAAGTATGCCATTTTGGAAACAGCCTCCATTACCACAGCATTGTGAACAGCGTCATGGGCATCTTTTCCCCAAGAGAAAGGTCCATGATTATTGACCAATACTCCGGGTATCGCATCGGGATCTAGGTTGAGAAATTTCTCAACTATTACATTTCCTGTTTCTTTTTCATAGGCTGATTCGATTTCTTTGCTGTTGAGTTTTCTCGTGCATGGGATTTCACCGTAAAAATAATCAGCATGAGTAGTGCCTAAAGCCGGCACTGGTTGACCTGATTGGGCCCAGATAGTTGCCCATTCGGAATGGGTATGAACAATGCCACCTATTGCAGGGAAATGGGCATACAATACAAGGTGCGTTGCTGTATCAGATGATGGCTTATAGCTGCCTTCAACGATATTGCCTTCCAAATCGACAACAACCATATCTTCCGGTTTCATGGCATCATAACTGACACCGCTAGGTTTAATGACAACCAAACCTTTTTCGCGATCAATCGCACTCACATTGCCCCATGTAAAAATCACCAGACCATGTTTCACTAAGTCGAGGTTAGCCTGATATACTTGTTTTTTTAATTTCTTCAACATGCTTTCTTGATGAGCAGACATTATTACAATTTATCGTATCATTCCTAAAAAATCACTTCATATTTCAAAAAGCAGTCCTGACTCATGAAGCTTTTTATATTTACCCTGGTCAAACTGAAAATAAAATGCTCCCCTTTTTGAAACGCCTTTTTCCTTTTCATTAAGTTTTTTCAAAACTTTCATTGACAAAATTTTCTTTCTGAAATTAGCGCTGTCCAATTTTTGCTGAAAAATCGCTTCGTACAATTTTTGAAGTTGTGGAATAGTAAATTTCTCTGGTAATAACTCGAATCCTAAAGGTTCAAACCTTGACTTATGTTTAATAATTTCCAACGCCATTTCAACCATTTGGGCATGATCAAAAATTAATTTTGGAATCTTATCAATATCAATCCACTCAGCTCCATACCTTTTTGTCAATTCTTTATCGGAATCTTCAATTTTAATAAGGGCATAAAATGCCACAGAAAGTACACGTTCTCCCGGATCACGGTTGATGTCACTGAAATTGTGAAATTGTTCCAAAAAAACGTGCTCCAGACCGGTCCATTTTGTGAGAATTCGTTGTGCGGCAAACTCAAGGTTTTCATTATCCTGTAAAAAGTCACCCATCAATGACCATTGATCTTTTTCAGGTGGACGTACTCTTTTGACAAGAAGCAGTTTTAGTTGTTCCCTGTCAAACCCAAATATCACACAGTCAACGGCCAAAAGATGTTTCGGTTCTTCCGAATAAAAATTAGCCATTATTACCAGAATAAGAAATATAATAGAGTGAAGATGACAACAATACCGATAGCTGCGATATTAAATGCCGGACCTGTTTCAAATATTTTCTTATCCACTTCGATAGCATTTGCATCTGCAACTTTCATTTTTACATTCGTAATCAATATTACACCAACAAATGCGATCATACTTGAGAACATATAAATTGATGAAAAGGCAAGATGTTCAAGTGTCTCTGACAATGTTATTCCAAGTATTACACCGATACCAGCAAGTACCACCATGGCCCAGCCAGCATTCAGGGCAGCCTTACCCATAAAACTTTCCGGACATGCTGATTGAACTTTCTTTCCTTTGTCAATGAAACTAACTACCGACGCAATCAACATCAGGATGATAAATACATATCCCATTCTTAGTTGGAATGGCGCCTCTGGCATAAACATTTTGAACAATATACTTGTTGGGAATGTGGCAATTGCTGTCCACCAGGCAGCATTTACCGTGGCCTGCCTCCAGAATAATCCCATGAAAAAGACCACACAAACTCCTGGGTAGATAAAACCTGTATATTCCTGAATATATTGGAAGGCCTGATCGAGTCCCCCTAGCAAAGGCTGAGCGGCAAGTGAGGCAATGAATAGTGCGGCAAATGCAACAATTCTTCCAACTCGTACCAGTTGTTTGTTTGTTGCATTTTTATTCATGTAATTCTTATAAATATCCATGGTGAATATGGTCGAGGTACTGTTTATCATGGAAGCCAAAGAGGAAACAATTGCGGCTATAAGGGCTGCAAAAGCGAGTCCTCTAACTCCTGCAGGAACAAAATTTTTCAGAAGCCATGGATAAGCTTCGTCCGATTTTACAATTTCGCCAACCAGTTCTACTGGTTTGCCAATCATAACCGATAATTCTGCTGGTGTGTAATTATGTATTAAGACATAAGCTGTAATTCCTGGAATAATGACCAGTAAAGGAACGATCAATTTTAAATAACCAGCAAATACGAGGCCTTTCTTGGCATGATCCAGTGATTTGGCAGCCAGACCTTTTTGAATGATATATTGATTAAATCCCCAGTATCCGAAATTTGTTAGCCACATAGCGCCAAATAAAACAGCCAGACCTGGAAGATCATAGAAAGCATCTTTTGTAGTGAGAACAGCACCTGTTTGTGGATCAACCGTATTTGGAATAAACAATTGACCTTTTGTGAGGATCATATCGAAATGGTCTCTCCCTTTTTCATATATTTCAGCGAATCCATGCATTATACTTCCACCACCAACGGCATTCAATGCCAAAAATGTAGTCACTAATCCTCCACCGATTAGAAATACGACTTGAATGACATCTGTCCAGGCCACAGCTTTCAACCCCCCGTAGATCGAATAAATACCAGAAATCAAGCCCAAACCTATAATGCCCCACATCAGAGGTACACCCATGATTTTTTCCATGGCCAATGCTCCTAAGTATGAAACTGTTGTAAGATTGACAAACACATAAACCAGGAGCCAGAATACCGCAAATACCGTACTTACTCCTCTGGAAAATCTCAATTGAAGAAATTGAGGCATGGTAAAAATCTTCTTCTCAATAAAAATTGGAAGGAAATATTTCCCGACCACGATCAGGGTAATTGCTGCTACCCATTCGTAGGCTGCAATACCCAGACCAGTTACAAAACCGGAACCAGACATGGCGATAAAATGTTCAGCAGAAATGTTGGCTGCAAGAAGAGAGGCACCAATAGCCCACCAGGTAAGAGATTTATTGGCAAGAAAATAATCGTCAGCTGTTTTTTCTTCCCCCTTTTTAGTTCGTGAGATCCATAGTCCTATGCCGACAATTAGTAAAGCATAGAGCCCAAAAACAACATAGTCCAGTACTGAAAAATGTGTATTCATATTTATTTTGTCTTAGTATTTTATGTAGTAGTATAAAAAGTATTAAAGGTAAAAATAACCTTTAATTTAGTTTCCTCCAATACTATTCTGAT